>NZ_JBWKME010000193.1:0-696 GCF_056431085.1 Mesorhizobium waitakense
CGCGCTCGAACCGGCGATCCCTGAAATCGTCCGGACGGACGGCGCCTACCTCCACAAGGCCGACGGCACGCGCATCCTGGATGCCATTTCCTCCTGGTGGGTCGTCACCCACGGCCACCGCCATCCCCATATCATGAAGGCCATCGAAACGACCGCGGCGAGCCTCGACCAGATCATCTTCGCCGGCTTCACCCACGAGCCGGCCGAACGCCTGGCCAGGGCGCTTGTCGGCCTCGCTCCGGCCGGCCTTGACTGGGTGTTCTACTCCGACAGCGGCTCGACCTCTGTCGAGGTCGCGCTGAAGATGGCGCTCGGCTATTTCCGCAACATCGGCGCACCGCGCTCGCGCATCGTCGTCATGGAGCACAGCTATCATGGCGACACCATCGGCACGATGAGCGTCGGCGCCCGCGGTGTGTTCAACGCTGCCTACGAGCCGTTGCTGTTCGAGGTCGATACCATCCCCTTCCCGGCCGCCGGGCGAGAGCAGGAGACGCTGGATCGGTTCGAGGCCGTCAGCCGCGACCGGCACGCCGCCGCGCTGATCGTCGAGCCGCTGGTGCTTGGCGCCGGCGGTATGCTGATGTATCCGGCCTCGGTTCTGACCGAACTGAAGAAGATCGCCGAAGCTTCGGGCACGCTGCTGATCGCCGACGAGGTGATGACCGGCTGGGGCCGCACCGGAACCATGTTCGC
>NZ_JBWKME010000194.1:0-121428 GCF_056431085.1 Mesorhizobium waitakense
ACTACTTCGAAAACTCAGGCTATGACCGAAATTAATCTCATCCCGCTCTAGATCAAGCCTGACATGTCGGAGAAGGCCATCGCCTTGCGCAGCACCTCGACGAAACGCTCGCCGGCCGCCTCGCGCGGGCCGCTGTTGTCGATCGAGGTGACATCAGGTCCGGACAAGGTCACATTGGCGCTGCGCGCCAGCCGCGCCAGCACTTCGCCGCGCGACTCGCGGCCGCGCATCGCCAGCCGCTCGGCCAGCACCTCCGGCGAGGCGATGATCTCGACGATGGCCAGGTTGGCATAGCGCTCGCGCAGCACCGGGATGATCGCGCGCGACACGTTGGCGACGGCGACATGGCCATTGGCGACCGACCAGTCGACATCGGCCGGAATGCCATAGCGCAGGCCATGCGCCTCCCAGGAGATGGCAAAGGCGCCATCCGCTTCGGCTTCGACGAAGGCCGCGTCGGCCAGCGTGTCGTGATCCTCGCTCGCGGCATCGCTCGGCCTGGTGATGACGCGGCGAACGAACTCCAGCCGGGTCTCGTCGGCAAAGCGGGCGCGGGCGTAGCCGATCACCGTGTCCTTGCCGGCGCCGCTCGGGCCGACGACGGCGACGAAGACGCCGTCGCGGATCGGAAACCTCTCGGTGGACAATTCGCGCTCGATCAAGGCCGAGACCATCATGCGACCCGGCGTCCCTGCCGCCAGACCGTGCGCACGACCGGGACATGGTCGTCGACACGCACGCGCACCAGATCGGCGCGGCGGCCCTGCTCGATGATGCCGCGGTCGGTCAGGCCGATCGCTTCGGCCGGGTTCTTCGAGACCATGGCGACCGCCTGCGGCAGGGAAATGCCTTCGACAACGTCGCCGAGGAAGAACGCCGACTGGATCAGGCTGAAAGGAATATAGTCGGACGACAGGATGTCGAGCAGTCCATCGCCGGCCAGCGTGCGGGCCGAGACATTTCCCGAATGCGAGGCGCCGCGCATGACGTTGGGCGCACCCATCAAGACGCCGAGCCCTGCCTGTTTCGAGGCCCTGGCGGCTTCCTCCGTGGTCGGGAACTCGGCGACGCGCACGCCCTGTTCGATCGCCTCGTCGACATGGCCTGTCGTGGCGTCGTCGTGGCTTGCCAGAACGATGCCGCGCTCGTGGCAGGCGGCGGCGATATGGACACGGTTCGGTCCCGAATTCCGGGCCGATTCCGCCATTCGCTTTTCGCAGAACAGCTTGAAGTCGCGGTCGGTCAATTTCAGCTTGCGCTGGTAGTAATAGGCATAGGTTTCGAGGTTGACGAACTGGCGCTGGCCGGGGGCATGGTCCATCAGCGATGCCAGCTTGACCCGCTCGTCACCGTCGAAATTGGCGAAGGCTTTCAAGCAGTCCGGCGCCGAAACCTCGCAGCGCAGATGGATGAAGTGGTCGGCCCGCAGACGATCCTGCTGGACACTGTCCTCGATTGCGTCGGCCAGCTTGCGGATGTCGTCCGATGTCAGGTCGGCGTCCTCGTCCATGCCGACGCGCAAGGCATCGAGCACGGTGGTGATGCCGGCGGTCGCCACTTGCGCGTCATGGGCGAGCACGGCGGCGATCGGGTTCCAGCGCACCTTCGGCCGCGGCGCATAGTGGCCCTCGAGATGGTCGGTGTGGAGTTCGACCAGCCCGGGAATGATATAGTCGCCGCCCATATCCTCGCCGGCCATGTTCCCGCCAGTGTAGCTGGTGCCGGCATCGATGCCGGCGATAAAGCCGTCGCGCAGCACCAGCGAACCCTCGACGATCTCGTCGGCAAGCACGATGCGCGCGTTGGTAAGAACAGTTTCGGCGGTCATTTCAGGCAGTCCTTGTTGATTCCGGCTGGGTTATTCAAGCGGTTTTTCTGGCAGGGCGGCGCCCGAGCGCGTGATGGGAGAGCACCATGAACGGTGCGCCCGGTTCGGTTTCGACAAACAGCGTCAACGCATCCACCGGCACCGGCTGTTGCAACACCTCCGCGAACAGGCGGTCGATTGCTGCGCGAAGACGTGGGCTTTCCTGTGGCCCCGCCCGGCCGGACAGCGTCATGTGGAAGCGGAATGTCTCGAAGACATAGGGATAGCCCCACTGGCACAGATTGCGGAATTGGGCGGGCTTCAGCGAGTCCGGGCTGCGCCGTTCGATCTCGGCCTCTGTCAACGGCGCGCGAAACCGGTCGAAACCGAGCACCACGTCATCGGCAAAGCGGTTGAGCGGAGGCAGCGGTCCTTCCGGCACCAGCGCAAAGAAGCTGTCGATCTGGTTGACGACAAGGCGCGGGATCGTCACCACCGGCGTTGCCTCGGCAAAATGGTCGAGTGCCGCGCGCAGCGAGGTCTCCGTCTCGTTGGCAGCCAGCCGGAAGGGGGCTTTCAACGTCGCATGAAAACCGTAGCGCCGCGCCGAAGCGGTGTGGAAGGCGACTTCCGCCGCCGACAGATCGGCCACCGTCTCCACCGGCCTTGTCGCGCCACCGAACGGGTCGCGGCCCAGCCAATTGGCGGCGATCCGCGCCAGCGGCTCGTCCTGCCGGGGGGTGAAATAAATGGCGTAGCGCATGAGAAGAAGTCCTCGCTAAAGCGCGCCGCGTTTGAAGAAATGCTGCGATGCGCTTTAAGTCTTGGTTTTTCGCATATCGCAATCCCAAAACCGCTGCGCACTTTTGGGCGACATGCACTGGTCCCGCTGCCATAGGCGATTTCCATGACGGATTGACGAAGCTTTGAAGGGTTTTCGAAGGCAAATCGACCCGGTGGGTCCTTAGCCGACGATTTTCCCAAGCTGGACCAACAGCTTCACCCGAAACATATGACCGGTCAGGCTTTCATCAACCATTCGTGCTCGGGCGCGTTGTGGAATTTCCACGTCCGCTTCGGCCCGGCCATCACGTTGAGATAGTAGAGGTCATAGCCATGGCAGGCGGCGCAGGGGTGATAGCCCTTGGGCACCAGCACGACATCGCCATCCTCGATCGCCATGGCTTCGTCCAGCGCGCGATGGCCGTTCTTGTCGGCGTCGGTGTAGACGCGCTGGAAGGCAAAGCCCTGCGGTGGGTTGAGGCGATGGTAATAGGTTTCCTCCAGGTAGGATTCGGCCGGCAGATTGTCCTGGTCGTGCTTGTGCGGCGGGTAGCTCGACGTGTGGCCGCCGGGCGTGATGACCTCGACCACCAGCAATGAATCGGCCGGCTTGCCCTCCGGAAGGACGTTGGTGACATAGCGCGTGTTGGTGCCCTTGCCGCGCACCTCCTGGCCGAGCTCGTCCGGTCCGATCACGCGCACCGGCAGGCCGCCGCCGAGGCCCGGTGCCGAGCAGACCGCGAGTTCCAGATCGGTGTCTGCCGTAACCGACCAGTCGGAGCCCTCGGGTATATAGACCGACCACGGCTTGCCGTCGAAGGGCGACATGCGCTGGCCGAGCAGGCCGAGTGGCTTGCCGCCGGCGGATGCTGTGCCCTTGCCGGTGATGAACACCAGACAGACCTCGCGATCGTCCGTTTTTCCAGCAGCTCTCTCGCCGGGCTTCAGCCGATGCAGGTCGAAACCGACATAGGTCCAGCCGGCGGTTTTCGGCGTCACATGGGCGACGCGGCCATGGCCCTTGTCGGCCTTCACCAGCAGTTTCGACATCCGGTTACTCCTTCGGTTCGGCCTCGGCCGTTGTCTTGCTCTCGTCGGCCGGCCTCTCGTCGGCCGGCTTGTAGAGATAGAAGAACTGCCACACGGCGTAACCGGCAAAGCCGAGCGCGATCACGCCCCAGAACGGCGTGCCGGTGGCGAATTCGATGATCGACCAGATGACGCAGACCGCGACGACGGCGACGCGCCGCCACAAAGGCCGGAAAAACGGATGCTCGGAATCTTTCATCCAGCCAACCTACAGCAACCCGGCTTCGCCGAGAACCAGCGCGTCAGGCGCTGGCAGAGCCCAGGGCATTGGAAAGCCTTAGGCATTGGAAAAGCCCAAGCCCTAGGCATTGGGAAAGCCCTGCGTCTCGACCGTATAGCCGGCCGCCGTCATCACCCGCATCAATTCCTTGTGGCCGACTTCAGCCATCTTGAGCGGCGGGTTCTTCTTCGGATCCTGCTCGGCCTCGACCACGAACCAGCCCTCGTAGCCATGGTCGGCAAACCGCTGCACGATGGCGCCGAAATCCAGCGAACCGTCACCCGGCACCGTGAAGGCGCCGAGCGCGACGGCGTCGAGGAAGGATTGCTTGGTGCGGTCGAGCTTGTCGATGACGCCCATGCGCACGTCCTTCACATGCACATGGCTGATGCGCGCATAGTGGTTGTCGATGGCGCGCAGGACGTCGCCGCCGGCAAAGGCCAGGTGCCCCGCATCGAGCAGCAGCGGAATGCCGGCTCCGGAATGGTTCATGAAGGCATCGAGTTCCGGTTCGGTCTCGACGACCGCCGCCATGTGGTGGTGATAGGAAAGCGGCATGCCCTGTTCGGCGCACCATTCGCCAAATTCGGTGAGGCGTTTCGCATAGATCTTCATCTCGTCGTTCGAAAGCTTCGGCTTGGTGGCGAGCGGCTTCGAGCGGTCGCCCTGGATCGAACGGCCGACCTCGCCATAGACGATGCAAGGCGCGTTCACCGCCTTGAACAGATCGATCATCGGCTGGATGCGATCCTTGTTCCTTGCCATGTCTTCATCGACCAGCGTGCCCGAGAACCAACCGCCGCACAGCGTCACGTCGGCCTTCTTTAGGATCGGCAGCATGACATCGGGATCGTTGGGGAAACGCCGGCCCATTTCCATGCCGGTGAAACCGGCCGAGCGCGACTGGCGCAAACACTCCTCCAGCGAGACGTCATCGCTGAGTTCCGCAAGATCGTCGTTCCACCACGCAATGGGGGACATGCCCAGTTTGGCTTTCAAGTCGTCACTCCAGTTTCAGGTTCGTACCGACCTCCCCACAAGGGGGAGGCAGGGGCTTGGCAGCATTGGCATCAATCGCCCCGGCGCTGGCATCAATCGCCCGCCGTTGGCATCAATCGCCAATGGTTTGCATCTGCCGCTTCTCGTCATAGGCCTTGCGTGCCGCGTTCACCTGGGCCCGGGCCGACACTTCCGGCACCGCGACATCCCACCAATGGCCCCCGGCGTCGGTCGAAACCAGCGGGTCGGTGTCGATGACGAGCACGGTGGTGCGGTTGTTCTTCTTTGCCTTTTCCAGGGCGTTTTCCAGCCCGGCGATCGACGGCACTTTCTCGGCAACCGCCCCCAGGCTCGCCGCATGCGCGGCAAAGTCGATGTCGGGCAGGATCTCGTGGCGCGAGTCCTTCAGGAGATTGTTGAAGTTGGCGCCGCCGGTCGCCATCTGCAGCCGGTTGATGCAGCCATAGCCGCGGTTGTCGAGCAGCACGATGGTCAGCTTGAGGCCGAGCATCACCGAGGTGGCGATCTCGGAATTCAGCATCAGATAGGAGCCGTCGCCGATCATGACGACGATCTCCTCGTCCGGCTTCGCCATCTTGGTGCCAAGCCCGCCGGCTATCTCGTAGCCCATGGTCGAGAAGCCGTATTCGGCATGATAGGAGCCGGGCGCGCCAGCTTGCCACAGCTTGTGCAGTTCGCCGGGCAGGCCGCCGGCGGCATGCAGCAGGGTTACGCCAGGGCCCATCGCGCGCTGCACGGCGCCGATCACCTGCGCGTCGGAAGGATAGGCGGCATTGGTCGACGCCGTCACCTTGGCGGCCTCGGCCTGCCAGGCCTTCTTGCCGGCCGTCGCATTGTCGGTCCAGCTTGCCGGCGCTTTCCGGCCCTTCAGCGCCGCGCCGAGTTCGGCCAGGCCCTCGGCCGCGTCAGCGACCAGCGGCAGCGCCCGGTGCTTGCCGGCGTCGAAGGGCTGTACGTTCAAGCCGATGATGGTCTTGCCGGAGTTCTTGAACAGCGCCCACGAGCCGGTGGTGAAATCCTGCAGCCGCGTGCCGATGGCCAGCACGACATCGGCTTCCTCCGCCAGCCGGTTGGCGGCCGAGGTGCCGGTGACGCCGACCGCCGCCATGTTGAGCGGATGATCGTCCGGCAGCGAGGATTTGCCGCCTTGCGTCTCGCAGACAGGGATGCCTGCGCCCTGCACGAATTTCGCCAGCTCGTCCGAGGCCTGCGAATAAAGCACGCCGCCGCCGGCTATCACCAGCGGCTTCTTCGCCCCCTTGAGTGCCGCCACCGCGGCGGCAAGCTCATGGCGGTCCGGCCGCGGCCGGCGCTGGTGCCAGACGCGCTCGGCAAAGAAGCTCTCGGGATAGTCATAGGCCTCGGCCTGCACGTCCTGGCACAGCGACAGCGTTACCGGGCCGCAATCGGCCGGATCGGTCAGCACCTGCATGGCGCGGCTGAGCGCCGGGATGATCTGCTCCGGCCGCGTGATACGGTCGAAGTGCCGAGACACCGGGCGAAAGCAGTCATTGACGGTCGCGGTGCCGTCGGAGAAATCCTCGGCCTGCTGCAGCACCGGATCGGGAATGCGGTTGGCGAAGACATCGCCGGGGAGAAACAGCACCGGCAGCCGGTTGACGTGGGCGAGTGCCGCCGCCGTCACCATGTTGAGCGCGCCGGGGCCGATCGAAGACGTCGCGGCCATGAAACGACGGCGGAAATTGGCCTTGGCATAGGCGATCGCCGCATGCGCCATCGCCTGTTCGTTGTGGGCGCGGAAGGTCGGCAACTCGTCGCGCACCTGATAAAGCGCTTCGCCGATGCCGGCGACATTGCCGTGGCCGAAGATCGCCCAGACACCGCCGAAGATCGGGACTTTCTTGCCGTCGATCTCGGTCATCTGCCTGCTGAGAAAGCGGGTCAGCGCCTGCGCCATTGTCAGGCGGATTGTCTTGGTCATGGTGTTTTCCTCCGCAGTCCTATGCCGCGCCTTCTTATGCTGCTTTGCGGCCGCGCGCGGCAAGCCACGCTTCGGTCAACTGTTCGAAGCGCGAGGCCATGTCGGCGATCGCCTCGTCATCCGACATCCTGCCGGCCAGCCATTGTTCGGCCGCGTGCACGAAGATGGTGCGGCCGACGGCAAACCCCTTGACGATGGGCGCCTTTGCGGTTGCGGCGAAAGCCGCTTCCAGCTCGTCCTGCGGCGCTTCCAGGCCGAGCAGTACGACCCCCCGGCACCACGGATCGTGCTTGAGGATCACCGCTTCGATCTTGGCCCACGCCGCTGCCGAAGCCTGCGGTTCGAGCTTCCACCAGTCCGGCTTGATGCCCAGCGCATAGAGTTCCTCCAGCGCGCGCGGGATCGTCTTGTCGTCGAGCTTGCCGTGCTTGCCGGCGATGATCTCGACCAGCAATTCCCTGCCGACCTTGCGTGCGGCCTCGAACAGCGCGAGCAGCTTCTGCTGCTGCTCTTCCTTCAAGGCCGCCGGATCGTCGGGGTGATAGAAGCACAGGCACTTGATGCAGTGGTCGACCGGCCATTCAGCGAGTTGCGAGCCGATGTCCTGCGAGAACTCGAAACGCAGCGGTCGTGATCCCGGCAATTCGACTGGCCGCCCGAGCCAGGCGAAGGGATGGCGGGCGAATTCGAACATCGCCTCGCGGCCATGCTTCTCGTCGATCAGCATGCCATAGCCGTCGCGCCCGGCGGCGATCTTAGCCGCCGCCTTGACCGCCAGCACCTTGAAATCGCGGATGCGTGCGGGATCGGCACCGGCCTTCGCCGCTACATCCTCGAGCTGCACGCGGTGATCGCAGGCGAGCGCCATCAGCGAGGGAACGTCGCGGCGACGGGTGGTTGCCCAATGGATGTGGTTGATCGCTTCGTCTTTGCGCAAGGCGAGATGCTTGCTGCCATTCTTGAGGAAGAACTGCAACTCCTCGAAGGTCGGATATTCCGGCGCGCACAGCAGCCGCGACACGGCGAAGGCGCCGCAGGCATTGGCCCAGGTCGCCGCCGTCGCATGGTCTTCCCCACCCAGCCAGCCGCGCAGGAACCCCGACATGAAAGCATCGCCGGCGCCGAGCACATTGTAGATCTCGATCGGAAAGCCCTTGCCGACGATGCCGTCCTCGAGATCGTCGCTGATCGGCCCGTCATAGACGATGCAGCCCATGGCGCCCCGCTTCAGAACGATGGTCGCCGCGGACAGCGAGCGGATCGTCTTCAAGGCGCTCAGGCAATCATCGGCACCCGACGCGATCATGATCTCTTCTTCGGTGCCGACGATCAGGTCGCAATCGGGCAGCACCGTCTTCAACTGGGCCGAGACCCGGTCTGACTTGACATAGCGCTCAAACCCTTCGGCATGGCCGGCGAGACCCCAGAGGTTCGGCCGATAGTCGATGTCGAACACCACCTTGCCGCCCTTTGCCTTGATGATGCGGATTGCCTTGCGCTGGGCGGCATCGCTGTTGGGACGGGAGAAATGCGTGCCGGTGACGACGATGGATCGCGCCGAGGCGATGAAGGCCTCGTCGATGTCTTCCGGCGCCAGCGCCATGTCGGCGCAGTCTGAGCGGTAGAAGATCATCGGCGACACGCCTTCGTCCTCGACCGACAGCAGCACCAAGGCGGTCAGCCGCTCTTTGTCGGTCTTCAGTCCGTCGACGCAGACGCCTTCGCGCGTCAGCTGTTCGCGGATGAAACGGCCCATCTGCTCGTCGCCGACTCGGGTGAGCAACGCCGAGCGCAGGCCGAGCCTCGCCGTGCCGACCGAAATGTTGGCGGGGCAGCCGCCGACCGACTTGGCGAACGAGGTGATGTCCTCCAGCCGCGAGCCGATCTGCTGGCCGTAAAGGTCGACGGAAGCGCGACCGATGGTGATGACGTCGAGCGGTGCCTGTTTCGCGTCCACGGCTTCGCTCATTGGAACCTCCCATCGGCCTTGTTGTTTTGGGGTACACGCGCGAGCGGCAGCGTGGCGCCGGGGAATATGAAATAATAATTCCAATCCATAGTCAATATGGAATGAGCATTCCCCGGTCTAAAATTGTCTTTGAGGTGCCTGCTAGGCCTTGCGCCTGCGGCCCGTGCTGCGTCGTTTTTCGCCGACGCCGACGGTCAGCGCCATGGCCAGCGCCATCGTCGCCGACAGCGAGCGGAAGCCGGCGAAATCGGCCTCGGCCACCTCGAACCAGATGCTGGCGAACTGGGCAAGCGGCGAAAACGAGCTGTCGGTGATGGCAACGATCGGCACGCCCTGTTCCGAAATGCTGCGCGCCTCCTCGATGGTGGCCGGCGCGTATGGCGAGAAGCTGATGGCGATGACGGCGTCCGCCGGCGTGGCGAATGCGATCATCTCGGCGTTCAGCCCGGCGGCCGATTCGATCAGCTGGTTGCGGATCTTCAGCTTGCCCAGCGCATAGGCGATGTAGGACGCCACCGGATAGGAGCGGCGCTTGGCCAGCACGTAGATGGTCTCCGCCTTTGCCAGCAGGGAAATCGCGTCTTCCAGATGCGCGTCGTCCAGCGTGCGCGAAATGTCGTTGAGCGAGGTGCTGGCGGCGGCGACGAAGCCGTCGAAGATCGCCCGGTGACCGGCGGCGCCCTCGGCCTTAGCACGCAGCGCCTGCAGGCGTTCGTCATAGGACGAGTTGCGCTCGCGCAGCCGCTCGCGAAACACCTGCTGCAGGCTGGTGAAACCGTCGAAGCCAAGCTGCTGGGCAAAGCGGATCAGGGTCGACGGCTGCACGCCGGCCGAAGCGGCGATGCTGGCGGCTGTGCCGAAGGCGATATCGTCGGGATTGTCGAGCGCGTAGGCGGCGATCTGGGCGATGCGCTTGGGCAGGCTTTCGCGGCGGTCCAGGATGGTGGCGCGCAGCGTCTCGAAGTCGCGAGGTACCCGTTCGTCCATCGTCGCTCTGTCCAGGCTCATCTATGGGTACCCTCTCTGCCCCATCATAGCGAGCCTGCGCAAGAACGCCATAAAAAATGAGGCAGACATTCCATTCCAAGAGAAAATGGACTAATTCATCCATCCAACGCTTCAGGCAGTGGAGAAATCGAAAATGGTCGGCGTCGGTCTCATCGGCACGGGTTTCATGGGCAAGTGTCACGCCATCGCATGGAGTGCCGTCGGCGCAGTCTTTCCCGACGTGCCCAAACCCCGGCTCGTCCATCTCGGCGAGGTCAATGAGGACCTCGCCAGGCGCAAGGCCGGCGAGTTCGGCTTCGCCAAGGCATCCGGCGACTGGCGCGCCGTCGTCAACGACCCGGATGTCGATATCGTCTCGCTGACCACGCCCAACCAGTTCCATCCGGAAATGGCCATCGCCATCCTCGAGGCCGGCAAGCATCTGTGGTGCGAAAAGCCGATGGCGCCGAGCTTCGCCGAGGCCGAAGCCATGGCGGCGGCGGCGAAGACGTCGGGCAAGGTCGCCGCCCTCGGCTACAACTACATCCAGAGCCCGGTCATCCGCCACATCGGCGCGCTTCTCGACGAGAAGGTCATCGGCGAGGTCAACCATCTGCGCATCGAGATGGACGAGGACTTCATGGCCGACCCGGAGGCGCTGTTCTTCTGGAAGCACGAAGCCGCTTCCGGCTATGGTGCGCTCGACGATTTCGCTGTGCATCCGCTGTCGCTGGTCTCCGCCCTGTTCGGCCGCGTCGCCAGCGTCATCTGCGACATGGCCAAGCCCTATGCCGACCGCAAGCTCGCCGCAGGCGGGCGCCGCGCCGTCGAGACCTACGATATCGCCAGCGTGCTGATGCATCTGGAAAACGGCATTGCCGGCACGCTGCTGGTCAACCGCTCGGCTTGGGGCCGCAAGGGCCGCATCGCCATCCAGATCTTCGGCTCGAAAGGGTCGATCCTGTTCGACCAGGAGCGGATGAACGAATTCCAGCTCTACCTCACTGCCGATCGCCCGACCGAACAGGGTTATCGCACCATCCTGGTGGCGCCGCACCACAAGCCCTACGACGCCTTCCTGCCGGCGCCCGGCCATGGCCTCGGCTTCAACGATCTCAAGATCATCGAGTGCCACGAACTGTTGACACGGCTGGCCGGCAAGCCGGCGCGGATCATTGAGTTCGCCGAAGGGCTGGAGATCGAGCGCACCGTGCATGCTATGGCGCGCTCGTTCGACGAAAAGCGCTGGGTCGATGTGAGATAGTCCGCTTCGCGATGAATCGCCTCAGTTGCTTGCGGCCTGGGCGGCGTTCATCTCCCACCCGTTCACCCACACCTGCCGCAAACGATCGCCTTCGCCCTTGAACCGCAGCCCCGTCGCCTGGCAATCCTCGATCCGGTCGCTGCGGAAATTGCGGATTGCCTGACGCAACTCGCACCAGGCGACTATGTTGGCGGTTTCGGCGTAATAGATCAGCGCAATCGGGCGGATGAGGCGCTCGGAGGCACGGCCGAGCTCGTCGCGATAGGACAGGTCGAGCTTCTCCTCGTCGCGGATGGCGCGGCGCACCAGCGCCAGATCGACCGCACCGACCGAGGGCGCGGCGAACCCCCACGCATGCAACGCATTGGCATCGAACGTCTGGCGCAAGGGCGGCGGCACCGCGCCGGCGATCTTGGCGCTTACGCGCTTGGCCGCCAGTTTGAGTTCGCTGTCACCCGTGCGCTCCAACAGCGCCAGCGACAAAACGATCGCCTCCATCTCCTCGATCGAAAACATCAGCGGCGGCAGGTCGAAGCCGGGGCGCAGGATGTAGCCGATGCCGCGCCCGCCCTCGATAGGCACGCGCATCGCCTGAAGTGCTGCAATATCGCGATAGACGGAGCGCACCGTCACTTCGAGCTTTTCAGCCATCATGGCAGCCGTCACCGGCTGCCGCGCCAGCCGCACGATCTGGATGATCTCGAACAGTCGCGATGCCTTGCGCATTTCCTCACCCGCTCCGATCACAACTGACACTACATCGTCAGTAGGGCTGACCTATACGACTGCCTATCGAATTGAAAATCAACACATTCCTCAGCGGCTTCGCCGGGTGAGGCGACAGGCAACTGACATGGACTATGCGGATAATCTCTGGCTGTTCTTCCTCCTGCTGTTCGGCATCATCATCGTGCCCGGCATGGACATGCTTTTCGTGCTTGCCAATGCGCTGACCGGTGGCGGCAACAGAGGCCTTGCCGCCACAGGCGGCATCATGCTGGGCGGCATGGTGCACACGCTGAACGGCGCTGTTGGCGTCGGCCTGCTGATGCATTTCGTGCCGATCCTTTACAATCCGCTGCTGATCGCCGGCGCCGCCTACATGGCTTTCATCGGCCTGACGCTGATGCGCAGTTCGATCAAGGTCGGCAACGAGGGGCCTGCCGGCAGCCGCTCCGCATGGAGGGCGTTTCGCCAGGGGCTGGTGATCTGCCTGATCAATCCCAAGGCCTATCTTTTCGTCTTTGCGGTCTATCCGCAATTTCTCAAGCCCGCCTACGGTCCGATCTGGATACAGGCGGCCACCATGGGATTGATGACGGTGGCCGTGCAGTTTGCCGTCTATGGCGGGCTTGCCGTCACCGCCGGGCGCAGCCGCAATCTCCTGGTCGCCAATCCCCGGGCGACCGCATTTGCTGGCCGGGCGGCCGGACTGCTCCTGGTTGCGGTGTCGGCACTGACCGCCTGGCAAGGTTTGAAGGCGGCGTGAATTCCAGGCCCGAGCCTGAAACACCGCCGCCTTATACCCGGCCTGTCAGGCTGCCCCCTGGCGGCTGTCGATCATGGCGCGGCGTGCCGAGCGCCGCCACTCGACCGCGCCGGCAAGGCCGTGCAGCACCGTCTCGGTGGTCGCCCAGTCGATGCAGCCGTCGGTGATGCTCTGGCCGTAGACGAGCGGCTTGCCGGGCACCACGTCCTGCCGACCGGCGACGAGATTGCTCTCGATCATGACGCCGATGATGCGCTCGTCGCCCGCCGTGACCTGGCCCGCGACATCGGCCGCCACCTTGGGCTGGTTCTCGGGCTTCTTTGAGCTGTTGGCGTGGCTGACATCGATCATCAGCCGAGGTGCGACGCCGATGCGGGCGAGTTCGACCGAGGCCGCCTCGACGCTCGCCGCGTCATAGTTGGGCTGAACGCCGCCGCGCAGGATGACGTGGCAGTCTTCATTGCCGGTGGTCGTCGCGATGCCGCTGCGTCCGCCCTTGGTCACCGCCATGAAATGATGCGGCTGGGCGGCCGATTTCACCGCCTCCGCGGCGATGCGCAGATTGCCGTCGGTGCCGTTCTTGAAGCCGACCGGGCAGGACAGGCCCGATGCCAGCTCGCGGTGGATCTGGCTCTCGGTCGTGCGCGCGCCGATCGCACCCCATGCGACGAGGTCGGCAATGTATTGCGGCGTGGTCATGTCGAGGAATTCGGTCGCCGCCGGCAGGCCGAGATTGTTGACGGCGGAGAGCACGTTGCGCGCCATTCTGAGCCCCTTGTCGATGTTGAAGCTGCCGTCGAGGTCAGGATCGTTGATCAGACCCTTCCAGCCGACCGTTGTGCGTGGCTTCTCGAAATAGACCCGCATCACGATCTCGAGCCGGTCGGACAGGGTCTCGCGCAGCGCCGCCAGACGGCTGGCATAATCGACGGCCGCGACAGGATCGTGGATCGAACAAGGACCGACGATGACGAGCAGTCGATCGTCGGTACCGTTCAGGATGGCGTGGGTTGCATTGCGTGACGCGGCAACGGTACGCGTCGCCGTCAGCGTGCGCGGGATCTCCCGCATCACCTGGTCCGGCGTACTCAATTCCCTGATTTCCTTGACCCGAAGGTCATCTGTGGTGGTCAACACGGCTTTCTGCTCCTGATTGGGAGACCTGCCGGCTGAAACAAAAAAGCCGCCAGGTCTGGCGGCTGTTCGGATCTTGTTGCTGCAATCTTCAGATCGAGCGCAATCCTCCCGCCGCCAGCGAGCTCCTAAAGTACCAATACGTGGCGGTCAGGTTGATCATGAGGCTCATATAGTCGAAGCGGAGGCGCTTGTCACGTCCCCCCTCAATTTGAAATGTGCTCGTGGCCCTGCGGAAACCAGATGCCGCGTCGAAACCAGTTGGCTCCGCCCATATTGGGCACGGCGTGATTTTGTTCGAGATCGTTCATGTCCTTGATGATCTCGATGCTGACAATTTTCTCGGCGGACCCGAAGGCATGCGCGAAGAGTTGCAGGGCATCGGCTTCCGACCGGGCAGTGATGCCGACACCAAGATGGCCGCTTAGCGCGATCCAATATGGATGCATCGAACCGAGATTCTACTCGCCGATCACTCCGGCGATGTTCTGGTCGTAGTCGACCAGCGACCCGGTCATGACGCCGGCCTGCGGGCTGATCATATAGGTGATCAGCCGGGCGAGTTGCGCCGGCTTGACCAGTTGCCCCATCGGCTGCGCGGCCTCGGCCTTCTCCAGCCAGTCGTCCGGCGCGTCGTGCCATTTCTTCTGCACGATCGCCTCGCCCTCGGTGTCCATCCAGCCGGGCAGCACCGCGTTGCAGCGGATGCGGTTCTTTCGATAGGAGCTGGCGACATTCTTGGTCAGCGTCATCAGCGCACCCTTGCTGGTCGAATACGGCGTCAGGAAGGACTGGCCGGCATGCGCCGACATCGACAGCACGTTGACGATCGAACCCGGCGCCTTGCGCTCCAGGAGGTGGGCGACCAGCCCCTGCATCAGGAAGAAGGGTCCACGCACATTGGTGTCGAAGATCTGGTCGAAAAGCTCTTCGCTCGTCTCGACCAGCGAACCGCGTGCCGACGTCGCGGCGGCATTGACCAGCGCGTTGATGGTGCCGAAATGCGAGATTGCGGTCGCGACCGCGCGCTTGCAGTCGGCGACCTTCGAGACGTCGGCGCTGATGAAGATCGCGTCGACGCCTGCTTTCTTGAAATGGGCGACGGCCTTGTCGCCCTTGTCCTGCGAGCGCCCGATGAGCGCGAGCGCCCGGCAGCCCTCGTCGGCCAGCGCCTCGGCGACGGCAAAGCCGATGCCTTGCGCGCCGCCGGTGACGATGGCGCGCGTTTCATGATTGCGACCGGCTGATGTACTCATCGCTGGGCTCCTGTACCTTCTGTTCTTACTTTGCCGTGTCGAGACGGATGGTCCTGCCCGATGTGGCCGACTTCAGCGCCGCATCGGCAAGCTTCAGCGCCACGAGCCCGTCGGCGCCGCTTGGCGTCGCCTTCTTGCCTGACGTCGCGGCTGCGATGAAGGCAGCGATCTCGTTGGCATAGGCGTCGAGGTAGCGGGTCATGAAGAAATCATGCAGCGGCGGGCGCGTATAACCCTTCTCGTTGGCCAGTTCGATCGACACCGGACGCTGGTTCTCGGCAGCGATCATGCCTTTCGAACCATGCACCTCGATGCGCTGGTCATAGCCATAGGTGGCACGGCGCGAGTTGGAGATGACGGCCTGCTTGCCGGAAGCGGTCTCGAGGATGACGCTGACGCTGTCGAAATCGCCGGCGGCGCCAATGTTCTTGTCGACCAGCACCGAGGCGTGTGCGCTGACCGCCACGGGCTCCTCGCCGAGCAGGAAGCGCGCCATGTCGAAATCATGGATGGTCATGTCGCGAAAAATGCCGCCGGAGCGCTTGATGTAGTCGATCGGCGGCGCACCTGGATCGCGGGAGGTGATGGTCACCATCTCGACGGTGCCGATGGCGCCGTCGTCGATCGCCTTGCGCACGGCGGCGAAATGCGGATCGAAGCGCCTGTTGAAGCCGACCATCAGCGTTGCCTTGGCCTTCTCGACCACGGCCAGACACTTCTCGACGCGCTTGACGTCGAGGTCGATCGGCTTCTCGCAGAAGATCGCCTTGCCGGCCTTGGCGAAACGCTCGATCAGGTCGGCATGGGTGTCGGTCGGCGTGCAGATGACGACGGCGTCGATGTCCTTGGATTTTTCGATGGCGTCGATGCTGCGCACCTCGGCGCCATAGGCGGTCGCCAGCTCGGTCGCTGCTTTCTCGAATGCGTCGGCAACGGCAACCAGTTTGGCCTGCGGGTTGGAGCCGACGGCGCGGGCGTGGACCTTGCCGATGCGGCCGGCACCGAGGAGGGCGAAGCGGAGTACCATGGAATGTCCTTTGAGGATGGTTCGAAGCAAGGCGCCGGTCATGGGCGCGGGTGATGTTCCGGTCAAGACGACATCGACAGGAAGGCGATGACCACCGCCGCCTCCTTGCCCGGCCCTAGGCCGCGAGTTCCGCCTCTCCGGTCTTGGCGCCGGTGATGTAGGAGACGATATCGTTTCCGTCGGTGTCCTGCTTGCGCAGGTTGGCGACGATGCGGCCGCGGCGGAAGACGACGATGCGGTCGCAAAGGTCGAACACCTGGCGCATGTTGTGGCTGATCAGGATCAGCGGCTCGCCATTGTCCTTCAGCGTGCGGATGATGTTTTCGACCTGTGCGGTCTCCTGCACGCCAAGGGCTGCCGTCGGCTCATCCATGATGATCAGCTTGGAGGCGAAGGTGGCGGTCCGGGCGATCGCTACGCACTGACGCTGGCCGCCCGACATGTGGCGGATGGTGTTGGACAGATTGGGGATCTTCACCGCGGTGCGGACCAGTGCGGCCTCGGTCGCCTTGCGCATGTATTTGCGGTCCAGGATCGAGAATGGCCCGAGATTGAACAGCACCTTTTCGCGCCCGAGGAACAGGTTCGACGGCACGTCGAGGTCGTCGGCCAGCGCCAGGTTCTGGAACACCGTCTCGATGCCCGCCTCGCGCGCCGCGATCGGCCCGGTGAAGTTCACTTCCTTGCCGTCGAACCAGATCTTGCCGTCAGTGCGTTGCTCGACGGCGGTGATCTGGCGCACGAAGGTCGACTTGCCGGCGCCGTTGTCACCCATGATGGCGACGTGTTCGCCCTTGCGCAGCTCGAAGTTAGCGCCTTCCAGCGCATGCACGCCGCCATAACGCTTGGTCAGGTTTTCGGTCTTCAGGACGATGTCTGCCATGATCAAGCCCTCATTGCCCTAAGGCGTTGACGCCACTGGTCGAGAACGACTGCGCCGACGATGATCACGCCCTTGACCATCTCTTGGTAGTAGGCGTCGAGGCGCAGGAAGGTGAAGCCGGAGATGATGACGCCGAAGATCAGCGAGCCGATCACCGTACCGACGATCGAGCCGCGGCCGCCCGACAAGGAGACGCCGCCGATGACCGCCATGGCGATCGCGTCGAGTTCGTACATCACGCCCATGCCCGACTGCGCGGTGAGGTTTTTGGAACTCAGCACCACGGCGGCGAGCGCGGCGAGCACGCCGGCGATGACATAGACGAGGATCTTGTGGTTGGCGATCTTGATGCCGGACATGCGCGCGGCGTCCTCGTTGGAGCCGATCGCGTAACAGTGCTTGCCGTACCGCGTGTAGGTCATGATCAGCTGGAACAGCACCGCCAACGATAGGAAGATGATGACCGGCATCAGGCCTTTGCCGATGGCCGCGAAGCTGTCGGTGGGAAACGAGATCGGCTGTCCCTTGGACCACCATTTGGCGATGCCGCGCGCGGTCACCATCATCCCGAGCGTGGCGATGAACGGCGGAATGCGGGTGTAGGCGATCAAGGCGCCGTTGATCAGGCCGGCGAACAGCCCGCAGCCGACCGCGACCAGCAGCGGCACGATGACTGGCAGGTCGGTCCAGCCTTGTGCCAGGAACATCGCCTTGGGGTTGGGATTGCCGTTGACCGTCGCCACCTGGGCAAAACTCATGGCGATCATCGCGGTCGCGCCGACGATCGAACCCGAGGACAGGTCGATGCCGCCGGTGATGATCACTTGCGTCACGCCGATGGCGATGATGCCGACGATCGATACCTGCAGGATGATGATCTGCAGGCGCGCCTCGTTGAAGATCGCGCTGACGTCGCTGCGGGTATTGAACAGGAAGCTGTCGCCGAGAAAGATCCGGCCGATCAGTTCGAAGACGACGACGAGGATGACAAGCGCCAGGAAAACGTTGATTTCGGCAGGCCACGCGCGCTTCTTCGCGTCGTAGCCGACCCCGCCGACGCCATGAGATGTCTGTGCCAAATCTTCTATCCTCCGTCAGCCGCGGTCGCCCCTCGCTGCCTTGCCGGCGCTGAGGGAAGGGGAGCGGCGCTGAAGCGCCGCTCCTAATGCCCGTTGCTCAGTTCTTCTTCAGGAACTTGTCGATGTTCGCAGGCGTCACCAGCTGGAAGGGGACGTAGACCTTGTGTTCGACCTTCTCGCCCTTGGACAGTTTCAATGCCGCGTCCAGCGCGCCCGCGCCCTGGCCGGCCGCGTCCTGGAACACGGTTGCGTCAAGGTCACCCGCCTGCATTGCTGCAAGAGCGTCCTGGGTGGCGTCGACGCCGCCGACCACGACCGACTTCATGTCGATGTTGGCAGCCTTCATCGCCTGGATGGCGCCGATGGCGCTTTCGTCATTGTTGGCGATGACGCCATCGAACGGCTTACCGGTCGACAGCCAGTTGGTCATCAGGTTCTGGGCCTCGTCGCGGTTCCAGTTCGACGTCTGCTTGTCGATGATCTTGATGAAGCTGCAATCCGGCGTGGCGATCACCTCTTCAATATCCTTGGTGCGCTGCACGGCGGCCTGGTTGGACAGTTCGCCCATGATCACATAGACGTTGGCTTCCTTCTTGCCGGCTTCCTTGAACAGGCGGCAGACTTCCTTGGTTTCAAGCGTGCCGGAATCGGCCTCGTTCGAAGCGACGAAGGCCTGGTTGTCCGGCAGCTTGTCGACATTGACCGGCTCGCGGTTGACGTAGACCAGCGGGATCTTGGCCGCGGCGGCGGCGTCCGACATCGCTTGCGTGGCCGACGTGTCGACCGGATTGACGATGATCGCGTCGACGCCCGAGGCGGCGAAGTTCTTGATCTGGTCAAGCTGCTTGGCGACGTCGTTCTGCGCGTCCTCGACCTGCAACTCCACGCCGCTCATGCCCTTGGCCTGCTCGATCATGCCGTTGCGCAGCACGGTCAGGAAGTTGTCGTCGAACTTGGCCATCGACACGCCGACCTTGGCGGCCATGGCGGATGAACTCATCAGCGCCGCGAAAGCGACGCCCAAAATCAGTTTCTTCATTGTGTTTCTCCTCCACATATTGGTGTCCGGTTGCACCGATCTATCCGGAATCCCCGATCTCCCCGGGGAATCTCTCCCGATTGTCATTTCTGTTCCGGGTGACGTTTCCCGTTTGCTGGAACGCCAAACCGTCTGTTTGAAACAGATGTTCCGGAACGAAAGAACCAAAATACACAGCTAGTGAAATATTTATTCCATTTTGCCTCGGGACGTCAAGGGCGATTCCAAAACCGGATGCGGGATTTTCGGATGATGGGCGCTTGCCGCTACTCTCCAGCGTCGACGATCAGCCGGGGCCCTCGCGGCATCGGCAAAGGCACTTCGGTCGAACCCGAAGGTCGAGAGCCTAGATATTCTCGGGCAGGTAGATGTCGAACGGCAGGAAGGTCTGGCCCGGCGCGTTCGCCGCACCCGTTTCGATGGCATGTGCCATCAGGTCGACCAGTTCGCGGCAAAGCGCTGCCAGCGGCGTCGAGATCACCATCGTCAGGACACCGTCCGCCAGGGCGGAGCGCGATATGGCTGTGATCTCGTTGCAGATGACCGCCGGCATTTCGGCCGGCTTTGCTTGCCTGAGCGCGGCGACCGCGCCTTCCATGCCGCCGCCGGCGACATAGCAGCCGACGAGATCGGGGTGGCGGCCGAGGAGGTCGAGCAGCGTGTCCTGCGTGATCTGGTTGGCTTCCAGATTGACCAATGTCTCAAGCAAGGTGAATTCCGGCGCCTGCTCGCGAAAGAAAGAGCGAAAGCCGATCTCCCTCAGCTCATGGCCATGGAAGCGATGGCTGCCGACAAACAGCGCGACCTTGCCCGGCCGTTTGGCGGCCTTCGAAATCATCCAGGCGGCGGTGCGGCCGACCTTGCGGTTGTCGAGGCCGACATAGCCTTCGCGAATGCCGGCGGCGAAGTCGGACAGCAGGGAAAACACCGGCAGCCCTTTCGCCTTCACCTCCTCGACCGCAACCGTCAGCGTCGGGTGATCCGGCCCGACCAAGGCGACGGCCCTGCATTTGGTCGCCAGCTTGCGTGCGCGCTCGACGATTTCATCGGGTGCCAGCGAGTCCGCGAAGTCGATGATGGCGACACCGCGGAAACGCGGCGACCGCGACACGGCGAGTTCGAGTTCGCGGGCGAACTCGCTGTAGAAGACATAATTGCCCTTGAGCAGCAGGAAACCCAGCCGGTACTCCGGCAATTCATGGCGCATCCGCTGCTTGATCAGGCCGGCCGCGTGATACCCGATTTCGGTTGCCGCCTCATAGACGCGGCGCGCCGTGTCTTCGCGCACCGGCAGGCGGCTGTTGAGCACACGGTCCACCGTGGCAACGCTGACACCGGAGATGCGCGCCAGGTCGGTGATGGTCGGCCGTTTTGCCATGCTTGCCTCATCGGATTGCCAAGCCCATCTTACATCATCCTGATAGGAAATGATAGAAACTATCTTTGTGATGTTGAGTCTATCATGCGTTGGCGTTATTTTCAGCCTCGAAGCGTAGGAATATCGGGCATTCGCCTGGCGAATGCCCTGCCGATGGGAGGCAATCATGTCCACAGCGCCGTCCCGGCGTGACTACAGCCTGATCGGCCGCGACGCCAAGCTCGCCGTCGAGACCGGCCTGTCGGCGGCCGAGTGGTATCACACCGAGATCCCGCGCAAGCAGATGAAGGAGCTGATGCAGCGCTCCGACGGACCGGCGATCCGCGATACCATCATCTGGCTCGCCGCCCTGATCCTCAGCGGCGCCGGCGCCGCCTGGTTCTGGGGCACATGGTGGTGCGTGCCGTTCTTCTTCGTCTACGGCGTGCTCTACGGCTCATCCACCGATTCACGCTGGCATGAATGCGGCCACGGCACCGCCTTCCGGACGCAGTGGATGAATGATGTGGTCTACCAGATCGCCTGCTTCATGATCATGCGCAATCCGGTGACCTGGCGCTGGAGCCACACGCGCCACCACACCGACACCATCATCGTCGGCCGCGACCCGGAAATCTCGGTCATGCGGCCACCGGACCTAGCTCGCGTCGTCCTGGCCTTTGTCGGTGTGCTCGATGCCTGGCATGCGATGAGCGACATGCTGCGCAACGCGGCCGGCAACATCAGCGCGGCCGAAAAGACCTTCATTCCCGAGCAGGAGCAGCCAAGGGCGATCCGCTTCGCCCGCATCTGGACGGCGATCTATGCCACCACCATCGCACTGGCGCTCTATACCGGTTCGTTCTTGCCCTTGATGCTGGTCGGCCTGCCCAGGCTCTATGGCGCCTGGCATCACGTCATGGTCGGGCTGTTGCAGCATGGCGGCCTGGCCGACAACGTTACCGACCACCGCCTCAACAGCCGCACCGTCTACATGAACCCGATCAGCCGATTCATCTATTGGAACATGAACTACCATGTCGAGCATCACATGTTTCCGATGGTGCCGTACCACGCGCTGCCGAAGCTGCATGAACTGATCAAGCACGATTTGCCGGCGCCGACGACGTCGATCCTGGCCGGCTATCGCGAGATGATCCCAACCTTCCTGCGCCAATTGCGCAACGAAGACTATTTCCTCAAGCGCGAGCTGCCGCCCACTGCCAGGCCATATCGCGAGGAATTCCACAACGATGCCGTCGCGGCGGCGGAGTGATCGTGCGGCTATCCGATTTCCACGGGAGGACTGAATGAGCGACTGGGTCGAGGCCTGTGCCGCAGGTGATATCGATGAAGAGGATGTGATGCGCTTCGATCATGGCGGCCGCACCTTCGCCATCTATCGCAGCCCGGACGATGACTATTTCGCCACCGACGGTCTATGCACCCACGAAAAGGTGCATCTCGCCGACGGCCTGGTGATGGACGACATCATCGAATGCCCCAAGCACAATGGCCGCTTCAACTACAAGACGGGGGACGCCCGCGGCGCGCCGGTCTGCGTCAACCTCAGGACCTATCCGGTCAAGGTCGACGCCGGCAAAGTCCTCATCCAGATCGGATGACCGCTATGACGCGAGGGATGGCCATCATCGGGGCCGGCGAATGCGGCGGCCGGGCAGCCTTGGCGTTGCGCGATCTCGGCTATGAGGGGCCGGTGACACTGGTCGGCGACGAGCCGCATCTGCCCTACGAGCGCCCGCCTCTGTCCAAGGAGGCGATGGCCAGCGAGGCGCCCGAAATCAAGGCGATTGCTAGTGATGAGTTGCTGGCTGAAAAATCGATCCGCCATATCCATTCCGTCCAGGCCGTTGCGATCGATCGTGCACCGCATATGGTGCGTCTGTCGGACGGCTCGGCCCTGCCTTACGACAAGCTCCTGCTCGCCACCGGTTCGACCCCGCGCAAGCTGCCGATGCCGGGACTGGGTTTGCGTTGCGTCTATCTCCGCACCTTCGCCGATGCGCTTGCCATTCGCGCCTATCTCAAAGCCGGCA
The DNA here is from genome assembly GCF_056431085.1 of Mesorhizobium waitakense. NCBI lineage: Bacteria > Pseudomonadati > Pseudomonadota > Alphaproteobacteria > Hyphomicrobiales > Phyllobacteriaceae > Mesorhizobium > Mesorhizobium waitakense. Next base: position 22,403 of record NZ_JBWKME010000194.1, read on the forward strand.
ACCGTATCGCCATTGTCGGCGGCGGCTTCATCGGCCTCGAACTCGCCGCCGCGGCCCGCAAACTTGGGGCTTCGGTCGCCGTCATCGAGGCGCAGCCGCGCATCCTGATGCGTGGCGTGCCGGCCGAGATCGCCGAAATCATCCATGCTGCGCATGTTGCCGAGGGTGTGAGCATCTTGTGTGGAGACGGCATAGCGTCCGTCGACGACGACGGCAAAGAGGTCCGCATCGCACTCGCCGGCGGACAGCAGATATCAGCCGATCTCGCCGTCATCGGCATCGGCGCCGTGCCGGTGACCCGGTTGGCGGCCGAAGCAGGGCTGACGATCGACAATGGCATCGCTGTCGATGCGGAGCTGCGCAGCAGCGATCCCGACATCTTCGCCGCCGGCGATTGCTGCTCGTTTCCGCTTGCAATCTATGGCGGCCGCCGCGTGCGGCTGGAAGCCTGGCGCAATGCCCAGGAACAGGGCGCTCTGGCGGCAAGGAACATGTTGGGCGCCGGCGAGGCGCATGCCACGGTGCCGTGGTTCTGGTCGGATCAGTATGGTCTATCCCTGCAGATCGCCGGGCTTTCCGACGAAGGCCGCAGCGTCGTGCGCCGCGATCTCGGCGACGGCGCCTTTATCCTCTTCCATCTGGACGAAGACGGCAGGCTGGTGGCGGCCAGCGGCATCGGTCCCGGCAATGCGGTCGCCCGCGACATCAGGCTCGCCGAAATGCTGATCGGCAAGCGGGCGAAGCCGGCGCCGGAAGCACTCGGTTCACAGGTCGTCAAGCTGAAGTCGCTGCTGGCGGCGTAGCGAAAGCTTTGGTGCAGGACGTCGGTTCCGGCTTAAAAGCCTGAAACCGCACCTTAGAAAAGCGCCTTCAGCTCCGAGAGCTTGTCATTGACCAGCCAGCCGTAATAATTCTCCTCGGGCAGCTTTTCAGGCTCGCCGGCGGCGCGGCGCCTGTCGTTCTCCGCCTTCAGCGCTTCGGCGCGCTGCTCCGGATTGCCGACATTGTAGAGCGTGGCCGTGAGCCCCGGATTTCCCGAAATGTCGAAGCCGGCAATGTTCTTGTAGGCGTCGATCGATTTCCGGATCGTCGCCGCGACGTAAGGCAGCGTCAGGTCGGGATCCATGATGGTCTTGTAGACCGAGTTGGGGTCGGCGACGTCGAGCTTCGGAAAGCCCGAAACCTTGTGCACGAGATCGCTCATCTGCAAGGCCGTCAGCGGGTTGAGCTGGCCGAGGCCGAAGGTCTGGCCGGCATAATAGGGCTGGAAGAAGGTGGCGCCGAAACGGTCGTCGGGGAAGCTCTCGCCACCGACGCTTTTGCCGCGAAACGAATGGTTCCACACCTGCTCGCGGCATTCCCACAGATCATAGCTGTCCGAAACCCCAGCGCATTTCTTGAATTCCGGCCGCTGCACGAAATCGGTGATGTCCTCGCCGTCATAGGCGAAGGTCAGCTTGCTGGAGAGATAGGAAATCGCCTTGACGTAGTAGGTCTGCAGCCGGTCGTAGGCGTCGACATTGTAGGTGTGCTCGCCGACGATGGCGCCGACAATGTGCAGGGGATCAATGCCGTAGGCCGCGGCGGCCTTCTTGATCTTGCCGCGCAGATCGGCGTCGTTCTGCAGCAAGGCGTAGACCTTGCGATACTTCGCCTGGAAGGTGGTGTTGGTGGCCTGCGTGCGCCGGCTCGAAGCGCCGGGAATATCCGGCTGCTCGGCGTTGCGGTTTCCTGGCGGCACCAATGTCGCCGCATCGGCGGCGAACAGCGTCGCAGCCAGCGTCAAGCCGAGAATGCCCAGGATCAGTTTTTTCATGCGCCGCCGCCTGCAGATGTTGCCGCGCAAACTAGGTAGTGCTCTTGATCGAGTCGAGAGCGCCCCATCGGCCGGCAAGACGAAAGGTGGCCAGATGGTGCCATCTGGCCACACATGATTCTGTTTGCCGGACTGTGTTGCAATGCATCGGCCCAAAATCGGAATCGATTTCTGGAAAGCACGATGTGTCACTTTGAAGAACCGGCGCCGGAATGACCCGGCGCCGTCCTTTAAAGGATGAATCGCGACAAATCTGTGTTTCTGGAGAGGTCGCCGACATGCTTTTCCACATAGGCGGCGTCGATGGTGACCGCAGTGCCGTTGCGGTCGGGCGCGTCATAGGAGATCTCGTCCAGCACCCGCTCCATCACTGTCTGCAGCCGCCTTGCACCGATGTTCTCGACGCTGGCATTGAGGTCGACGGCGATGCCGGCCAGCGAATCGATGGCGTCGTCGGTGAAGGTCAGGTCAACGCCCTCGGTCTTCATCAGCGCGATATACTGTTTGATCAGGCTGGCTTCGGTCTCGGTCAGGATGCGGACGAAATCGTCCTTCTCCAGCGCCCGCAATTCGACGCGGATCGGCAAGCGGCCCTGCAATTCCGGCAACAGGTCCGACGGCTTCGAGACATGGAACGCCCCGGAGGCGATGAACAGGATGTGGTCGGTCTTCAACGGCCCATATTTGGTCGCCACCGTGGTGCCTTCGATCAGCGGCAGCAGGTCGCGCTGCACGCCTTCGCGGGAAACGCCGGCGCCCATGCCGCCTTCACGCGACGCGATCTTGTCGATCTCGTCGAGGAAGACGATGCCGTCATTCTCCGTCGCATCCAGCGCCCGGCGCACCACCTCCTCCTGGTCGAGCAGCTTGTCGGACTCGTCGCCGACCAGCAGCGCGTAGGATTCCTTGACCGTCGTCTTGCGCGTCTTGGTCTTCTTGCCGCCCATCGCCTTCGACAGCATGTCGTTGATGTTCAGCACGCCGATATTGGCGCCCGGCATGCCGGGAATCTCGAAGCCGGGCATGCCGCCATTGCCGGTGTCGGCTACTTCGATCTCGATCTCCTTGTCGTCGAGTTCGCCGTCGCGCAGCTTCTTGCGGAAACTATCGCGCGTCGCCGGGCTCGCCGTCTTGCCGACCAGCGCCTCCAGCACGCGTTCCTCGGCGTTGATGTGGGCGCGTGCCTTGACGTCCTCGCGCATCTTCTCGCGCACCAGGCCGATGGCGATCTCGACCAGGTCGCGGATGATCTGTTCGACATCGCGGCCGACATAGCCGACTTCGGTGAACTTGGTTGCCTCGACCTTGACGAAAGGCGCCCCGGCAAGGCGCGCAAGGCGGCGTGAAATCTCGGTCTTGCCGACGCCCGTCGGCCCGATCATCAGGATGTTCTTCGGCATCACCTCTTCGCGCATCTGGCCTTCCAGCTGCTGGCGGCGCCAGCGGTTGCGCAGGGCGATGGCCACGGCGCGCTTGGCGTCCTTCTGGCCGATGATGAAGCGGTCGAGTTCCGAAACGATTTCGCGGGGGGAGAATGTGCTCATATCACTAAATTCCACTTTGCCACTGCTTGATGGCCTCGAACGGATGCAGCAGCATGATCACGTTGAGTGTCAGATTGTCCCGGATGAGATAGCCGGTACCGAGTTCGAAGATGATGGCGAGGCTGACGATCACCCATATAGGTAGCCTTCGCGCCATCACAAATCCCAGCACCATGGCCAGTGTGTCGGACACCGAATTGATGATGCTGTCGCCGTAATAGTTGAGCGAGATCGTGCCGGCGCGGTAGCGCTCGATGATGAACGGGCTGTTTTCCAGCAGCTCCCAGCCGCCTTCGATGAGGACCGCGAATGCCAGCCTCAAGCCGATCGGCGAACGCGGAAACAGGAACCGTGCCAGCGCATAGAACAGGAAGCCGTGGATGATGTGCGAGAACGTGTACCAATCCGAAATGTGCTGAGAGTTCTCGGAACTATTCACCACGCCGTGCCAGAGCTTGACGTAACCGCAGGTGCAGATCGGCGGATGACCCATGCCGTAAAGGGCTCCGGCCTGGAAGATGAGCAGGGCCAGCACAAGCAGCAGCCCCATTCGCCAGCTGTCTTCATAGGCCGAGTAGCTGTTGTCGTTGCCCGATGCATTCATGCCCTATTGCCTCTCTTCCGCGTCGCCGTCTCAACCATCACAAAGCCCGTCACGCCTTCAGCGGCGGTAGCCGGCGGATCACGGCCGCCGGCAAGGTGGGTTTGACGACAATCCGCCGGATACGCTGCCAGCCAGCCCCGAACAGAATAATCAGCGCGCCGACAACGACCAGGATCAAGGCAAAAGGCGGGACGCCCGTCGAACCGGAGGCGGAATTCACCAGATAATAGATGCCCAGCGAGCCGAAGTAAGCCAACGTAGGAACCAGAAGCGAACGGCGGTCTATGGCGAGCGCGACGTAGAGGAAGCCAAGGATCAGGATCGTCAGCATAATGGTTGCATTGGCGTCCGGCGCGATATGTCCGAATACGACGTTCTGGCCGGTTGCCATGATAAAGAGCGGATGCACCAGCATGGGCGCCGAGACGACATGCAGCCAGAAAGCGCAATCGGACCAGATCTTGCGTCGATCCCTATCGTAAATGTCAAAAGCTACACCCGTTGCGAACACGATCAGGCCGCAGATCAGCGGCATGTAAAGTGCCGCGCGGAGCAATTCGGGAACATCCTCAAGGCGCGGCGGCGCAATCGCGCCCGTTGTCACACTGTCATACAGGATTATCGCCGTTTGCAGGAAGGCAAGCAGTGTGAACGCGATGGCGATAGCTCCGGCAATGATGGGGACGCGAAAGCGCCAGAAATAGATCGCCGCCGCAATTATTCCTCCGCCCAGGAACAGATATCCGGCCCGGGACGCCGTCTGGCGCAACGCCAATAGCTGCCAGATAGTCTCCGGCTTGCGTATGCCGAAGCTGGCCTCCACTTGTAGCGCCAAAGCGACCAGAATGGCGGTCATGAAAATCAAGGCAAGCACGGACGACGATAATTTCATCCGGTGCTGACGCGTGACAATTTCGGCGAGCCCCCAGGCGAAAACCGCGAGGATGCCTGCGATCCAGAATGTCTGGCCTGGAAGCAAGGTGGTGAGGACAAAGAAGAATCCGGCGCTGAGCAGAACGGTTCCCACGGTGACGAATAGATCGTTGCCGCCGCCGACCAACCGCAGGTTTTCCTCGTCACCATCGTCATCGGCGCGCCTGGCCTCGGGGGTGAGAGCGACCGCGCGTTCCATGACCTCCAGCTGATCCCGCGTGATTTGCGAGATCAGACCTGCTGCGACTGCCTTGTCGAGTGTTTCAGCGCTGATCAACCGGCCTCCTGTGGTGCTTCGCGCGCCATCATCAGGGCTGGCCCGTATTCCGTTGTCCGGGTGTCAAAGGCGGCAAAGCCGGCTTTCTCATAAGCGCGGATCGCTGGTGCATTGCTCGGATGCGGGTCGATGATGACGCGCGGAACGCCTTCCTCGAACAGCTGCTCGACGAATTGCCGCACGATCGCCGAGCCGTGGCCGAGGCCGATCAGCTCCGGCCGGCCGATCGACAGGTCGATGCCGAGCGTTCCGAACGGCTGGTCGGCATAGGGGTGGTCGTCTTCCAGATGCGGATCGTAGCTCTGCAGATAGGCGATCGGCTTGCCGTCGAGCTCGACGATCAGCGGCTCGACGGAAATGCTGTCGATATGGTCGCGAATCTCGGCGATTTCCGTCTCGGGGTCGTCCCACCACTGGGTGACATGCGGTTCGGCGAGCCAGCCGGCGATCATCGGCAGGTCTTTCTCGGTCACCGGCCGAAAATCATAAAGGATGGCCGGATCAACCGGCATCGAGCGTTTCGACGACGAAGTTGTTGTTGGTGTAGACGCAGATGTCGGACGCGATCTGCATCGCCTTGCGGGCGATCTCCTCGGCGTCCTTGTCGGTGTCCATCAGTGCGCGCGCAGCGGCCAGCGCGTAATTGCCGCCGGAGCCGATGGCCATGACGCCATATTCGGGTTCGAGCACGTCGCCGGTGCCGGTCAGCGCCAGTGAGGTCGACTTGTCGGCAACCAGCATCATCGCTTCCAGCCGGCGCAGGTAGCGGTCGGTACGCCAGTCCTTGGCGAGCTCCACACAAGCGCGCGTCAGCTGGTCGGGATATTGTTCGAGCTTGGCTTCCAGCCGCTCCAGCAGCGTGAAGGCATCGGCGGTGGCGCCGGCGAAACCGGCAATCACATTGCCGCCCTTGCCGATGCGGCGCACTTTCTTGGCGTTGCCCTTCATGATGGTCTGGCCAAGGCTGACCTGGCCGTCGCCGGCGATCACCACCTTGTTGCCCTTGCGCACCGTCACGATGGTCGTGGCGTGCATGGTCAGATTATCAGACATTTCCTGGCTCCGATTCGCGCCATCCCAATAGGCGATTGGCGCGGTACGAGTGACTTGATCGGCCATATGTATGCATGGGCCCGGTGATTGCAAACGGCTCGATAGCGACCCGGATGGCAACTGGCAATCGCCGGATCATGCTGCTAGAAGGCTTTCGTTTTCAAGCCGGCGAAGGCTTGGAACGCATCAAACCCTGGGACAAGGACAAGATCATGTCGCCCCGTTCCGCCGAAGCAAGCCGCAAGACCAAGGAAACCGATATTGCCGTATCGGTCCATGTCGACGGCTCGGGCAAGTCAGACATTTCGACGGGCGTTGGTTTCTTCGACCATATGCTGGATCAGCTGTCGCGCCATTCCTTGATCGACATGACGGTTCGGGCCAAGGGCGATCTGCATATCGACGACCACCACACCGTCGAGGACACCGGCATCGCGCTCGGCCAGGCGCTGGCCAAGGCACTCGGCGAACGGCGCGGCATCATGCGCTATGCCTCGATCGACCTTGCCATGGACGAGACGCTGACGCGCGCGGCGATCGACGTGTCCGGCCGGCCGTTCCTGGTCTGGAACGTTTCCTTCTCGTCGCCGAAGATCGGCACGTTCGACACCGAACTTGTGCGTGAATTCTTTCAGGCGCTGGCGCAGAATGCCGGCATCACGCTGCACGTCACCAGCCACTATGGCGCCAACAACCACCACATCGCCGAGACCTGCTTTAAGGCGGTGGCGCGTGCGCTGCGCACAGCGCTCGAACGCGACCCGCGCCAGCCGGACGCGGTTCCCTCCACCAAGGGATCGTTGAAGGGATAAGGTCATGGCCATCTATGTCGTGATGGAACCGCCCGGCCGCAGCGAGAAGGTCGACGCAACGGCCTTTGTCCGCGACGGCTTTACCTGGATCGGATTCCTGGTGCCGCCGCTCTGGTTTGCCTGGCATCGGCTGTGGATCGAAGCTGCGCTCGCCTTCGTCGTCGCGGCCCTGCTTTCATTGCTTGGCCAAAAGCTCGGCCTCGGCCTGACCGGTTCGTTGCTGTCGCTGCTGGTTTCGCTCTATGTCGGGTTGGAGGGGCAGGGGCTGCGCATCGCGACACTTCGCCGCCGCGGCTGGCATGAATGGGGCGTGGTCGAGGCCGGTCGGCTCGATGATGCCGACGGGCGCTACGCCTTGGAGGCGGAAGCACTTTCCGATCAAGCCGTACCCCCGCCGCGCATGGTCCCGGATGCCGCCTTGGCGCGCCCGGCGCAGCCGGGCATGGCGCTGGGGCTGACCCACATTCCGGGAAGACCCTGAGATGCGTGTTGCGATCATCGATTACGGGTCGGGCAATCTGCGCTCGGCCACCAAGGCCTTCGAGCGCGCCGCGCGTGAGGCCGGCATATCGGCTGAAATCGACCTGACCGCCGACGCGGAACGGGTCCGCACCGCCGACCGCATCGTCCTGCCGGGCGTCGGCGCCTATGCTGACTGCGCGGCCGGCCTGCGCGGCGTCGCCGGCATGTGGGAAGCGGTCGAGGAAGTCGCGATCCTTAAGGGCCGGCCTTTCCTTGGCATCTGCGTCGGCATGCAGCTGATGTCCGAGCGCGGCTTGGAAAAGACCGTGACCCACGGCTTTGGCTGGATCGCCGGCGACGTCAAGGAGATCATGCCGGCCGATCCGGCGCTGAAGATCCCGCAGATCGGCTGGAACACGATCGAACTCAAGCGTCAACACCCACTGTTTGCGGGCATTCCGACCGGAAACAGCGGACTGCATGCGTATTTCGTGCATTCCTACCATCTGGATGCGCAGAAGTCCGACGAGGTTCTGGCGGTCGCCGACTATGGCGGCCCGGTGACGGCCACCGTCGCCCGCGACAATCTCGTCGGCACGCAGTTCCATCCCGAAAAGAGCCAGGCGCTGGGCCTGGCGCTGATCACCAATTTCCTGCGCTGGAGGCCCTGAAGAATCATGAGCAAGAAGGGCTATTGGATGGCTATGATCGATGTCCGCGATCCCGAAATGTACAAGCAGTACATCGAGGCGAATGCGGTGGCCTTTGCAAAATACGGCGCGAAATTCCCGGTGCGGGCCGGTCGCTACGAGAATCCCGAAGGACCGACCGGCAACCGGCATGTGCTGGTCGAGTTCGAATCCTACGACAAGGCGGTCGAATGCTATCATTCACCGGAGTATCAGCACGCCTCGAAGTTCCGGCTCGCCGCCTCGACCGGCCATTTCGTCATCGTTGAAGGCGCCTGAAACGTGATCCTGTTTCCAGCCATCGATCTCAAGGACGGCCAGTGCGTGCGCCTGAAGCACGGCGACATGGCGACCGCGACCATCTACAATGACGACCCGGCCGCCCAGGCAATAGCCTTCGAGCAGCAGGGCTTCGGATGGCTGCATGTCGTCGACCTCAACGGCGCCTTCAAGGGCCAGAGCGTCAACAGCGCGGCAGTCGGCGCCATCCTCAAGGCTACCAAGAACCCGGTCCAGCTCGGCGGCGGCATCCGCACGCTGGAGCAGATCGAAGACTGGCTCGACCGCGGGCTCGCCCGTGTCATCCTCGGCACGGTGGCGGTGCGCGATCCCGATCTGGTCAAGCAGGCCTGCAAGGCGTTTCCTGGCAAGGTGGCCGTCGGCATCGACGCCAAGGGCGGCAAAGTGGCCGTCGAGGGCTGGGCCGAGGCGTCGAGCCTCGGTGTCATCGAATTGGCGAGGAAATTCGAGGGCGCCGGCGTTGCCGCCATCATCTACACCGATATCGACCGCGACGGCGTGCTGACCGGCATCAACTGGGATGCCACCATCGACCTCGCCGACGCCGTGTCCATTCCCGTCATTGCGTCCGGCGGCCTCGCCTCGATCGCCGACATCGTGCGTATGACCATGCCCGATGCGCAAAAGCTCGAAGGCGCGATCTCAGGCCGGGCGCTCTATGACGGCCGCATCGATCCGGCCGAGGCGCTGGCGATCCTGCAAGGCAGGCCGGCGGTGGAGACGCAGCGGTGAAGATCTCCATCATCCTGGCCTCCTACGACAGCGGCCACTATCATGGCGGCATGGGCCAGGGTCCCGATGCGTTGATTTCCGGCGGGCTGGTCGAAGCCCTGACCATAGCCGGTCATGACGTTGTCGTCGAAGACATAGGCAGGGTCGGAGACGCCCAGGAGCGCGAGATCGCCACCGGCTTTGCAGTCTGCAACGCGGTTGCGGCCGAGGTTCGCCTTGCTCGCGACAGCGGCCGCTTTCCCATTGTTCTCTCAGGAAATTGCCTGACCAGCGCCGGCGCGGTCGCTGGCGAAGGTGCCGATGCGATCGTCTGGGCCGACCAGCATGGCGATCTCAACACACCCGAGACATCCGTCTATGGCTTTCTCGACGGCATGGCGCTGGCGACCGTGCTCGGCCTGTGCTGGCGTCCGATGGCGGCAGCCATTCCCGGCTTCCAGCCGATCGATCCGTCACGTTGCGTGCTCGTCAATGCACGCGATCTCGATCCGGCTGAAAAACAGCTTCTCGAGACATTACCGATCCTTCGAACGGAATGTCCTGGAGTGGCCCAGGCGACCGAAAAGCTGAAGGCCGCCGGCGCCAAACGCATTCACATGCATCTCGATCTGGACGTGCACGATCCGGAGGAACTGCAGGCCAACCGTTACGTCAGTTCGGGCGGGCCGAATCCGGAACAGCTGCGCGGCGCGGCTTGCACCATGGCGCTTGCGTTGCCGGTCGTCGGCATCACCGTTTCCGCCTACGATCCGGCCTTCGACGCCCAGGGCGATGTTCCACCGCTGGTCGGCCAGTTGCTCAACGATCTCATCGCCACGATAGAGGGAAGGTGATGCTGAAAGCCCGTGTCATCCCTTGCCTCGACGTCAAGAACGGCCGTGTCGTCAAGGGCGTCAACTTCGTCGATCTCATCGACGCCGGCGATCCGGTCGAGGCGGCCAAGGCCTATGACGCGGCCGGCGCCGACGAGCTCTGCTTCCTCGACATAACGGCTTCATCGGACAATCGCGAGACCATCTTCGACGTCGTCGCCCGCACCGCCGAACAGTGCTTTATGCCGCTGACGGTCGGCGGTGGCGTGCGCCAGGTCGCCGACATCAGGAAGCTGCTTTTGGCCGGCGCCGACAAGGTGTCGATCAACACGGCGGCGGTGAAGAACCCGGATTTCGTCGCCGAGGCCGCCGACAAGTTCGGCAACCAGTGCATCGTCGTCGCCATCGACGCCAAGAAAGTGTCCGGCGCCGGCGAAGCCGACCGCTGGGAGATCTTCACCCATGGCGGGCGCGAGAAGACCGGCATCGACGCGGTCGAATTCGCTCGGCTGATGGTCGATCGCGGCGCCGGCGAAATCCTGCTGACCTCGATGGACCGGGACGGCACCAAGGCCGGTTACGACATCGCGCTGACTCGTGCGATTGCGGATGCGGTGCGCGCGCCGGTCATCGCTTCCGGCGGCGTCGGCACGCTCGATCACATGGTCGAAGGCATTCGCGACGGTCATGCCGGCGCGGTGCTGGCCGCTTCGATCTTCCATTTCGGCACCTACACGATAGGGCAGGCCAAGGCGCATATGGCCCAGGCCGGCCTGCCGATGCGGCTGGACTCCCTTGGTGATCGGACCTAAAGCATGATCCCAAAAAATGGGACCCGGTTTTCGGAAAGATCATGCTTAAACAAGCAGATAGATAAACGCCCATGACCGAGTTTTCGCTCTCCGATCTGGAAAAAATCGTCAGGGAACGCGCCCATTCCGGTGACCCGGAGTCTTGGACGGCAAAGCTGTTTGCGCGCGGCATCGACAAGGCGGCGCAGAAGCTCGGCGAAGAGGCAGTCGAGACGGTGATTGCCGCCGTCAAGGGCGACAAACAGGCCCTCGTTTCGGAAAGTGCCGATCTTATATATCATTGGCTCGTCGTTCTCGGCGTCTCAGGGGTTCCGTTGAGCGACGTGCTCAGGGAACTCGAAGGCCGCACCGGTCGTTCGGGCGTTGCCGAGAAGGCGTCACGGCCCAAGGGCTGACCGCTAGGGAGGGCAGGTATTTCGATGGATCAGCTCGCGCCGACCGAGAAATATTCTCCCTTTCGTTTCTTCTCCGCCGAGCAATGGTCGCAATTCCGCGCCGACACGCCGCTGACGCTGAGCGAGGATGAATTCCGCCGCCTGCGCTCGCTCAACGACCCGGTCGACCTCGAAGAGGTCAAGCGCATCTACCTCTCGCTGTCGCGGCTTCTGTCGGCGCATGTCGAGGCCAGCCAATTGCTGTTCAGGCAACGCCAGGCCTTCTTCAACGCGGTCGACGTGGAAAAGACGCCGTTCATCATCGGCATTGCCGGCTCCGTCGCGGTCGGCAAATCGACCACCGCGCGCGTGTTGAAGGAGCTGCTGGCGCGCTGGCCGTCGAGCCCCAAGGTCGATCTCATCACCACCGACGGCTTCCTGCTGCCCAACGAGGTGCTGCGCCGCGAAAATTTGATGGAGCGCAAGGGTTTTCCCGATAGCTACGATGTCGGCGCGCTGCTGCGCTTCCTGTCCGGCATCAAGTCGGCGCAGCGCAATGTCCGGGCGCCCGTCTATTCGCATCTGACCTATGACGTCATTCCCGGCGAGTTCGTCACCATCGACCGCCCCGACATCCTGATCTTCGAAGGCATCAATGTCCTGCAGCCCGGCAAGCTGCCGCAGGACGGCAAGATCGTGCCCTTCCTGTCGGACTTCTTCGACTTCGCCATCTATATCGATGCCGACGAGAAGCTGATCCATCAATGGTACACCGCCCGTTTCATGCGGCTGCGCGAGACCGCCTTCCGCAATCCGGATTCCTTCTTTCACCGCTATTCGCAGCTCTCGGAGGATTCGGCCCGCGCCATCGCCGAAGGCCTTTGGACCAACATTAATCTGAAGAATTTGCGTGAGAACATCCTGCCGACGCGGGCTCGCGCCGACCTCATCCTGCGCAAGGGCGCCGATCACCTGATCGAGGAAGTGGCGCTCAGGAAGCTGTGACGACGTCCGCCCAGCGCGTCAATTTCTTGGAATTGCCTATTGGCCTTCTCCCGGGACGCCGCTCGTCGCGGCGGCGGTTGGCTTCGTCACCCGCCGCAGCGTCAGATTGATGCGGCCGCCATTCTTCAGCAGTGCCGAGGTCGAGGGGTAGATGCGGTCGACGCCGTGAAAGCTGAGGCGTCCTTCGCCGCCGAGCACCACGACGTCGCCGCTTTTCAGCCTGAACGACTTCGTGCCGCCCTCACGCGTCGTCTGGCCGACCCTGAACAGGCAATCGTCGCCCAGCGAAACGGAAACCACCGGTGCCGAAAAATCGGCCTCGTCGCGGTCCTGATGCAAGCCCATTTTGGCCTCCGGGGTATAGAAATTGATCAGGCACGCTTCCGGCGGATGTGGGTAGCCCGACACCTGCCGCCACAGCTCGACCAGCCCGTCCGGAATTGGCGGCCACGGCAATCCGGTCACCGGATGCGTCGGCTGGTAGCGATAGCCATGCTCCTTGTCGGTGACCCAGCCGAGCGGGCCGCAATTGGTCATGCGCACGCTCATCTCCTTGCCGGTGCGCGGCATCGCCGGCACGAACAGCGGCGCCTGCTGCACGATGCCTCTCACCGCCTCGACCAGCGTTTCCTGCACGGTGCGAGACAGATAGGCCGGCATGTGGCGGACGCCTTTGGGCAGGACGAGCATGAGGCTGTTCAATCACATTGGTCGTGCGAAAACATGATGCCATGACGGGTCACCGGCAGCGACCCGAAAACCGTATCTCCAGACGCTTCCGAAGGCTTAGTCGTCGCCGACCCGGCCGCGCAGTTTTTTGATCGTGCCGCGTCCGGCCTTGCTCTTCAGCCGCCGCTCCACCGCGCCTTTCGATGGCCGCGTCTTCTTGCGTGGCGGCGGTGGCGGCTCGGCGGCCTTGGCGACCAGCGCCGTGAGTCTTGCCCGTGCGTCCGCCCGGTTCTGTTCCTGCGTGCGGAAGCGGCTTGCCTCGATGATGATGACGCCGTCCTTGGTGGCACGCTGGCCGGCAAGCTTGATCGTCCGCTCGCGTACGCGCTCCGAAAGGCCTGCTGCGTTGGCCGCGTCGAAGCGCAGTTGTACTGCCGTCGCCACCTTGTTGACGTTCTGGCCGCCCGGACCGGACGAGCGGATGAAGTCCTCGTGCAGGTCGCCCGGGTGGATCACCGCATCGTCGGCAATGATGATGTCGTCGTCGCTCGCCATGCCGCAGTCATGGCGCGGCGGATCGAAAAAGAAAAGGCCCGATCGAAACCGGGCCTTTCAACGACAGGCTGAGTTCAGCCCAATGACGTGATTACTCCGCCGCTTCCTGCATGCGTGGCGCGGCACCCAGCACCACAGCGTCGACATGGCTTTCGAATTTCTCGAAGTTGACGGCGAACATGCCGACCAGCCTTGCCGCCTGCCGGTCGTAACCCGCCTTGTCGGCCCAGGTCGACCGCGGGTCGAGAATGGCGCTGTCGATGCCGCGAACCGCCACCGGCACCTCGAAACCGAAATGAGGGTCGGTGCGGAACTCGGCCGCCTTCAGCGAGCCGTCGAGTGCCGCCGCAAGCAATGCCCGCGTTGCCTTGATAGGCATCCGCTTGCCGGTACCGTAGGCGCCGCCGGTCCAGCCGGTGTTGACCAGCCAGCAGTCGGCGTCGTGGCGGGCAATCAGTTCGCGCAGCAAATTGCCGTACTCCGAGGGATGGCGCGGCATGAACGGCGCGCCGAAGCAGGTCGAAAACGTCGCTTCGGGTTCGGTCACGCCCTTTTCAGTTCCGGCCACCTTGGCGGTGTAGCCGGACAGAAAATGATACATCGCCTGCGCCGGGGTCAGCCGGGCGATCGGCGGCATCACGCCGAAGGCATCGGCGGTCAGCATGATGATGTTCTTCGGATGATTGGCGCGTCCCGTCTTGCTGGCATTGGGGATGAAGTCCAGCGGATAGGCGCAGCGTGTGTTTTCGGTGAGCCTTCCGTCGTTGAAATCCGGCACGCCGTCGGCGTCGAGCACGACATTTTCCAGCACTGTGCCGAAGCGCTGCGTGGTGGCGAAGATTTCCGGCTCGGCTTCCGCCGACAGCTTGATCGTCTTGGCGTAGCAGCCGCCTTCGAAATTGAAGATGCCGTGCGGTCCCCAGCCATGCTCGTCGTCGCCGATCAGCGTGCGCGACGGATCGGCCGACAGCGTCGTCTTGCCGGTTCCCGACAGGCCGAAGAAGACGGCGGCGTCGCCGCTCGCACCCTCGTTGGCCGAGCAATGCATCGGCATCACGCCTTTCGCCGGCAACAGATAGTTGAGCATGGTGAACACCGACTTCTTCATCTCGCCGGCATAGGAGGTGCCGCCGATCAGCACGATCTTGCGCGTCAGGTCGACGGCGATCACCGTTTCGGTGCGGCTGCCGTGGCGGGCGGGATCGGCGCGGAACGACGGCAGGTCGATGATCGTCATCTCGGGCACGAAATGCTCGAGCTCGGCGGCATCCGGGCGGATAAGCAGATTGCGGATGAACAGCGAGTGCCAGGCAAGTTCGGTAACCACCCGGGTCGGCAGTTTCAGTCCTGCGTCGGCGCCGCCGACCAGATCCTGCACGTAAAGATCCTTGTCCGCGGCATGCGCGCGGAAATCGGCAAGCAGAAGGTCGAACTGGGCCGGCGAGATCGCCTTGTTGTTGTCCCACCAGATATGCGGCTCGGTTGCGCCGTCGCGCACGACGAATTTGTCCTTGGGCGAGCGGCCGGTGTGCTGGCCGGTCTCGGCGACCAGTGCGCCATGTGCGGTGAGCCGGGCTTCGCCGCGCCGGATCGATTCCTCGTAAAGGGCTGCCGCGCCGAAATTATAGCGCACCACGCCGATGGTCTTCAGGCCGATATGATCGATCGCACAGGCAGAATTGCGTTTTCCGACTTCCGACATCAAGTGTCCCTCTTCGATTTTCCGCATCTTTGCCGGCGTATGTTCCGGCATGCCCACTAGCAGGCTGAGATCGTCAGAACCAGAAAAGCCAAATGATATCAAATCATTAATCGATTTAAAAATTTTGAAAGTTGTTTAAATCGTTTATATGTGCAAAAACTTTGGTGGTTGCCCAAAGGATTGGCGGTGTTCGTTCGTCCAATCCATATCGGGGTAGGATTGTGGCCGCCGGCATGCCGCGCGTGACAGCGGACAATGCCTATGCCACATTTTGTACCTAATTTGTCCTGCAAAAGCCCCTTCTCTACGAAAGAAGGGACAGCTCATGAGGGAGCCGCTTGAAATGGCAACAATCGCGCTTGTCGATGACGACCGCAACATTCTGACATCGGTGTCGATCGCCCTCGAATCCGAGGGGTATCGCGTCGAGACCTACACGGATGGTGCGTCTGCGCTGGAAGGGCTGGCGGCACGCCCGCCGAACCTTGCCATCCTCGACATCAAGATGCCGCGCATGGATGGCATGGAATTGCTGCGCCGGATGCGCCAGAAGTCCGACCTTCCAGTGATATTCCTGACGTCAAAGGACGACGAGATCGACGAATTGTTCGGCCTCAAGATGGGCGCCGACGATTTCATCCGCAAACCGTTCTCGCAGCGTCTGCTGGTCGAGCGGGTGCGCGCCGTGCTGCGCCGTGCCAGTGCCCGCGAGGCTGCGGCAAAGACGCCCAGTCAGCAGGCTCGGTCGCTCGAGCGCGGCCAGTTGGTCATGGACCAGGAGCGCCACACCTGCACCTGGAAGGGCGAGCCGGTGACGTTGACCGTCACCGAGTTCCTGATCCTGCACTCGCTGGCGCAGCGTCCCGGTGTCGTAAAAAGCCGTGATGCGCTGATGGATTCGGCCTATGATGAGCAGGTCTATGTCGACGACCGGACCATCGACAGCCACATCAAGCGGCTGCGCAAGAAGTTCAAGGCCGTCGACGACGACTTCGAGATGATCGAAACCCTTTACGGAGTCGGATACCGGTTCCGCGAAGCGTAAGTCGATGCATGTCGCCCAAAGTGATCCCGGTTTTGGGATAACGACATGCGTCAAAGCAAGGTAATGCATGTCGCCCAAAAGTGGGCCCGGTTTTGGGACAACGACATGCATCAAGGCAAAGACTAGGCGGGAGCTGCTATTCGATGGCAGTGGAAGCACAGCGAGCAAGACCGGCGGGCGCTGCGAGGCGGCCGTCGCGTATCATGCCGTCATTCCTCTCGAAAATCACGGTGCCGATGCGCCGCTTCCTCGGCCATCATATCTTTTCCAGCCTGACGCGGCGTATCCTCTTCCTCAACCTCGCCGGCCTGGCCGTCCTTGTCACCGGCATCCTCTATCTCAACACCTTCCGTGACGGGCTGATCGACGCCCGGGTCGAGAGCCTGATGACCCAGGGCGAGATCATCGCCGGCGCCATCGCCGCGTCGGCGACGGTCGAGACGGATTCGATCAGCATCGACCCGGAAAAGCTGCTCGAGCTGCAGGCCGGGGAAAGCCTCGGGCCGGGCTCCGACCAGCTCGACAATCTCGACTTCCCGATCAACCCGGAACGTGTCGCGCCGGTGCTGCGAAGGCTGATCTCGCCGACCCGCACGCGCGCCCGCATCTATGACCGCGACGCCAATCTGCTGCTCGATTCGCGCCATCTCTACTCGCGCGGCCAGATCCTGCGCTACGACCTGCCGCCGGTCGAAGAGGAAGAGCCCGATCTGGTCGAGCGCATCCAGAAATTCGTCTTCGATTTCTTCCGCAACACCGAACTGCCGGTCTATCACGAGCAGCCGGGCGGCAATGGCGCCGCCTTCCCGGAAGTGGTCAAGGCGCTCACCGGCAGCCCGTCTACCATCGTGCGCATCTCGGAACAGGGCGAGCAGATCGTTTCGGTGGCGGTGCCGATCCAGCGCTTCCGCGCCGTTCTCGGCGTACTGATGCTGTCGACCGAAGGCGGCGACATCGACAAGATCGTCGCCGCCGAGCGCAAGGCGATCCTGCGCGTCTTCGGCATCGCGGCGCTTGTCACCGCCATCCTGTCGATGCTGCTCGCCTCCACCATTGCCAATCCGCTGCGCCGGCTGTCGGCGGCGGCCGTGCGGGTGCGGCGCGGCGTCAAGAGCCGCGAGGAGATCCCGGACTTTTCCGACCGCCAGGATGAGATCGGCAATCTGTCGATCGCCATACGCGACATGACCAACGCGCTCTATGCCCGTATCGAGGCGATCGAAAGCTTTGCCGCTGACGTGTCGCACGAACTGAAGAACCCGCTGACCTCGCTGCGCAGCGCGGTGGAAACCTTGCCGCTGGCCAAGAACGACAATTCGCGCAGCCGGTTGATGGACATTATCCAGCATGATGTCAGGCGGCTGGACCGGCTGATCACCGATATTTCCGACGCCTCCCGTCTTGATGCCGAACTGGCGCGCGAAGATGCCGGGACGGTCGACCTGAAGAAATTTATCACCGATCTCGTTGCCGTTTCGCGTGAAGCCACGCGCAACAAGAAGGCCGTCGAGATCGAGTTCAAGGTCGCCAAGCTGCCGCAGGGCGTCAAAGGCTATGTGGTCGTCGGTCATGATCTGCGCATCGGCCAGGTCATCACCAACCTGATCGAGAACGCCCGCTCCTTCGTTCCCGAGGACCATGGCCACATCAGCCTGTCGCTGGCGCGCGCCGGCAAGTTCAACATCGTCACCGTCGACGACAATGGTCCTGGCATTCGCGCCGACAACATCGACCGCATCTTCGAACGTTTCTACACCGACCGGCCCGCAGGCGAGGCGTTCGGCCAGAATTCGGGTCTTGGCCTGTCGATATCCAGGCAGATCGTCGAGGCCCATGGCGGCACCTTGACCGCCGAGAACATCCCCGGAACCAAGCCCGGCGAAATCAAAGGTGCGCGCTTCGTCGTGACACTGCCGGCCGAAGCATGATCCCGGAAAGTGGGAAGCGGTTTTCGGGCAAGATCATGCTTCACGCAAAATGCATGATCCTGAAAAGTAGGAACCGTTTTTCGGACAGGATCATGCTTCATTCAAAATGCATGATTGGCCAAGATCGTGCCTGATCCGGCTGCGCAGCCTGAAAACATTCACGGAACCGCGATCCTGATCGGTGAGCGCGGCGTCCTTATCACCGGGCCGTCCGGCGCCGGCAAGACGACGCTGGCGCTGACACTCCTGGACCATTGCCGCGCGCGCGGGCTGTTCTCGCGGCTGATCGGCGACGACAGGCTGCTTGCCGCGGCCCGCGCCGGGCAGCTGGTCTGTCGCGTGCCGGCGGCCATCGCCGGTCTCGCCGAAGTACCTGGGTTCATGCCGCGCCCGCTGCCGTTCGAGCCGGGCGGAGTGATCGACCTGCATGTGAGGCTGGTGCCAAAGGCAGACATGGCCCGTTTCCAGGAGGAAATCAGCGAGCCGGTCGCAGGCTGCCCGGTGCCGCGTATCGACCTTGCAGAGCGCAACGCCGCCACTGCCTTGCCCGCCGTGATGGCGCGGCTGTCGATCGCGCCTTTTCTATGATCCGCTCCGGATTTTTTGCTGCAATGCGTCAAAATGGCATGGGCCGGCGCAATTTGGGGCTTGTCAACCGGCCGCGCGTCGACAAGATAGCGCTCCCGCCGCCTGGAATGGCTGGCGAGCATAATATGCGCCTGTGAAGCGGCGATGACGGGAGCCACCAAAGAATGATCGGACTCGTGCTTGTAACGCACGGTCAACTGGCCGCCGAGTTCCGACATGCCGTGGAACATGTCGTCGGGCCACAAGACAATTTCGAAACCGTGGCGATCGGCGCCGATGACGATATGGAGCAGCGTCGTCGCGACATCGTCGACGCCGTCGCCCGTGTCGACACCGGAACGGGCGTTATCGTGCTAACCGACATGTTCGGCGGCACCCCTTCCAACCTTGCCATTTCGGTGATGGAGTCCGGCCGCACAGAGGTGATCGCCGGCATGAACCTACCGATGCTGATCAAGCTCTCCTCGATCCGCAAGGGCGACAACATGGCGGCCGCACTTGACGAGGCGCAGGCGGCCGGCCGCAAATACATCAACGTCGCCAGCCAGCTTTTGAGCAGCAAATGAATGCGCTGTCCCCGGAAAAAGATCAGATCGTCCGGGACTTTCCCATCATCAACCAGCGCGGCCTGCACGCGCGCGCCTCGGCGAAATTCGTCCAGCTGGCGAGCGGCTTCGACGCTTCGGTGCATGTCGAGAAGGACGGCGTCAAGGTCGGCGGCACCTCCATCATGGGCCTGATGATGCTGGCGGCAAGCCCGGGCTACTCGATCCGTGTCACCGCCAGCGGGCCGCAGGCGCTGCAGGTCATCGACGCGCTGGAGCAATTGGTGGCGTCCCGCTTCGGCGAGGAAAGCTGATCCTTTACATCGCCAAAGCATGTCCGATGGACATGCAGGGATAAAGATTTCTTTATATCCCATTGTCGTCCGAGCCCCGATCTGCTAGTCAGACCGGCAATTCGCGCCCTTCGACGCGCCGACCGGCGTGGGCGCATCCGCAACCAATTCGCAGCAAGAACATTCGCATCGGAGCACTGCCATGACGGGTAGCAAGGACTATATGGTCGCCGACATCTCGCTTGCCGGCTGGGGCCGCAAGGAAATCGAGATCGCCGAAACCGAAATGCCGGGCCTGATGGCCAGCCGCGAGGAATTCGGCGACAAGAAGCCGCTGAAGGGCGCGCGCATCACCGGCTCGCTGCACATGACCATTCAGACGGCGGTGCTGATCGAGACGCTGAAGGCGCTCGGCGCCGATATCCGCTGGGCTTCCTGCAACATCTTCTCGACCCAGGACCATGCGGCCGCGGCCATCGCCGAGGCCGGTATCCCGGTGTTCGCCGTCAAGGGCGAGTCGCTCGAGGAATATTGGGACTACACCGACAAGATCTTCCAGTGGGCCGACGGCGGCACCTCCAACATGATCCTCGATGATGGTGGCGACGCCACCATGTACATACTGATCGGCGCCCGTGCCGAAGCCGGCGAGGACGTGCTGTCCAACCCGCAGAGCGAGGAAGAGGAATACTTCTATGCCCAGGTCAAGAAGCGCCTGAAGGCTTCGCCCGGCTTCTTCACCAAGCAGAAGGCAGCGATCCGCGGCGTCACGGAAGAGACGACCACCGGCGTCAACCGGCTTTACCAGTTGCAGAAGAAGGGCCTGCTGCCCTTCCCCGCCATCAACGTCAACGATTCGGTCACCAAGTCGAAGTTCGACAACAAATATGGCTGCAAGGAATCGCTGGTCGACGGCATCCGTCGTGGCACCGACACCATGATGGCCGGCAAGGTCGCGGTCGTCTGCGGCTACGGCGACGTCGGCAAGGGGTCGTCGGCCTCGCTCAAGGGCGCCGGCGCCCGCGTCAAGGTCACCGAGGTCGATCCGATCTGCGCCCTGCAGGCGGCGATGGACGGTTTTGAAGTCGTCACGCTGGAAGATGCGGCACCCACCGCCGACATCGTCATCACCACCACCGGCAACAAGGACGTCGTCACCCTCGACCACATGCGCTCGATGAAGGACATGGTCATTGTCGGCAACATCGGTCACTTCGACAACGAGATCCAAGTGGCCGCGCTGCGCAACCTCAAATGGACCAACGTCAAGCCGCAGGTCGACATGATCACCTTCCCGGACGGCAAGCGGATGATTCTGCTGTCGGAAGGCCGGCTGCTCAATCTCGGCAACGCCACCGGTCATCCGAGCTTCGTCATGTCGGCCTCGTTCACCAACCAGGTGCTGGCCCAGATCGAGCTCTACACCAAGCCCGGCCAGTACGCGAACCAGGTCTATGTCCTGCCCAAGCATCTCGATGAAAAGGTCGCGCGCCTGCATCTCGACAAGCTTGGCGCCCGCCTGACCGAACTGTCCGGTGAGCAGGCCGCCTATATCGGCGTGACTCAGCAGGGACCGTTCAAGCCGGAACACTACCGCTATTAACCAAAGCTAAAATTGCTACCAGATATTGATGCCGGGCGATTGACTTTTCGCCCGGCTTTATTTTTGCGCGCCGCCAGCCTTCACGGCGATTCGGCGAGGGTTTATTGTCAGGTGATTCGCGACGCTTCCGGCCCGAGAGGGGATCAAGAGAGGCGCGCATCAGGGCGGTCTTGCATTCAGGCGGCGGAGAGGACCAAGACATGCCGGGGCAACACCCGCACAGAGCGGGACGGGCCGTTTCCGGCGGCCAAGACGATTCGGGGGTTACTGGCTCTGCCTTGCAAGGCGGAAGCTTGTCATGGCGTGCTCGCGCGGCACTGTTCCTTGCCACATCCGCGTTTGCCTGCCCCTTGGCCTATGCGGTTGCGCATGCCGAAGCCGCCGGCGTGACCACGGCCGGGATGTCGATCAGCGCGATCGAGGTCATGCAGCTTGCGGTGTTTGTCGGCGTGACCGGCGCAGCACTTCTGTCGGCCATCGTTCTCATCCGCGAAAGAGCCCGCACCTCGGCGGACAATGTCGAACTCAGGAGCCGCCTCGCCGACATCAACGCGGCCTTGCGCCGCTCGGAGGCGCTGCTCAATCTGCGCGACCAGCGCCTGGTCGTCTGGGCCGCGGAAAACAAGAAGCCCGAACTCATCGGCACATTGCCCGTGGAAAGCGGTGCCCCCGAGGACCGTGCCGCTTTCCTCGCTTTCGGCCGCTGGCTGATGCCGCGTTCGGCGGCGGCGCTCGAACATGCCGTCGCGGGATTGCGCGAGAAGGCGAAACACTTCGATCTCGTCATCGAATCGCAGGCCGGCGCACCGCTCGAAGTGCATGGCCGCAAAAGCGCAGCCCACGTGCTGGTTCGTTTCGTCTCGCTCTCGGAGACGCGGCGCAGCCAGGCCAGGCTGAAGATCGAGAACCAGCGGCTGGCGGCCGACCATGACACGATGATCGGCCTGCTCGACGCGTTGAACATGCCGGCATGGCTTCGCAGCGAGGATGGGCGGCTGAAGTGGGTCAACCGGGCCTATGCCGATGCGGTCGAAGCCGACAATGCCGAAGCCGCGGTTCGCGAGGCAAAGGAGTTCCTCGGCGGCCAGGCACGCGATGCGATTGCCGCCCAGCACAAGACGCATCCGGTCTTCGAGCAGTCGCTTTCCACCGTGATCGAAGGCGACCGCCGTATGTTTGCGGTCACCGACTTTGCCGGTGCGGATGGCTCGGCCGGCCTTGCCTGCGACACCAGCGCCATCGAGACCGTTCGCAGCGAGTACGAACGGACCGTCAGGAGCCACGCCGACACGCTCGATCAGCTCAACACGGCGGTCGCCATTTTCGACACCGACGAGAAGTTGCGGTTCTTCAACCAGGCTTTCCAGAAGCTGTGGGGGCTCGACAGCGGCTTCCTGCACAGCGCTCCCGACAATGCCCTGCTGCTCGACCGGCTGCGTAGCTCGGGCAAGATCGCCGAACAGCCGGAATGGCGGCGCTGGAAGGAAGGCCTGCTCGGCGCTTACCGCGCGGTCGAATCGCAGGAACATTGGTGGCATCTGCCGGACGGCAAGACCATCCGCGTCGTCGCCAACCCGCAGCCCAAGGGCGGCGTGACCTGGGTGTTCGAGAACCTGACCGAGAAGATGGACCTCGAAAGCCGCTACCAGACAGCGGTGCGGGTGCAGGGCGAGACGCTCGACAATCTTGCCGAAGGCGTGGCAGTGTTCGGCCCCGATGGCAGGCTTCGTCTGTCGAACCCTGCCTTTGCCAAGCTCTGGGGCCTGAGCGGCGATGCGGCCAAGCCCAATGTGCACGTGTCCACGATCCGCGACCTTTGCGACCGGCAGGCGGCGGCGGACAGTCCCTGGCCGGGTTTCGTTGCCGCCATCACCGGGTTCGACGACGAGCGCCGTGACCGTCACGGCCAGACCGAACTCAACAATGGCAATGTGCTGAGCTACGCCATGATCCCGCTGCCCAACGGGCAAGTGATGATGACCTTCGTCGACGTCACCGACAGCGTCAACGTCGAGCGGGCGCTGAAGGACAAGAACGAGGCGCTGCAGAAATCCGATCAGCTCAAGAACGAATTCGTCCAGCACGTCTCCTATGAATTGCGCTCGCCGCTGACCAACATCATCGGCTTCACCGAACTTCTGTCGCTGCCGGCGACCGGTCCGCTGACGCAAAAGCAGCGCGAATATGTCGAGCATGTCGGATCGTCCTCCTCGGTCCTGCTCACCATCGTCAACGACATCCTCGACCTGGCGACGGTCGACGCCGGCATCATGCAGCTCGACATTTCAGAGGTGCATGTCGATCGTACCATCGCGGCCGCGGCCGAACTGGTGGCCGACCGGCTGGAAGAGCATTCGATCAGGCTCGAGATTGACGCCACTGCTGCGCCGAAGACGTTCCACGGCGACGAGATCCGTGTCCGCCAGATCCTCTACAATCTGCTCAGCAACGCCGCCAACTATGCGCCGGAAGCCAGCACCATCCGGCTAACCTGCCGCCATCTGGCGGACGGGGTGGAATTCTCGGTTCATGACGACGGCCCCGGCATGCCGCCGGATCTGCTCGATTCGGTGTTCCGCCGTTTTGAGCCGCGTGCCAATGGCGGCCGCCGGCGCGGTGCCGGTCTCGGCCTGTCGATCGTCAAGAGCTTTGTCGAGCTGCATGGCGGCAGCGTTCGCATCGAAACCGGCAAGGACAAGGGCACGACCGTCATCTGCACCTTTCCCGACATGCCGGGCATCCGCGCCGCGGCCGAGTAGCGCGCTCGATGACGGGATTGGTGCTGGAGCGTTTACTCGCCGACGAGACACAGACAGCATTGCTGGGCGAGGATCTGGCGTTGTCTTTGCGACCAGGAGACGTCCTGGCGCTCAAGGGCGACCTCGGCGCCGGCAAGTCCACCCTGGCGCGAGCGTTGATCAGGGCTTTGGCCGACGATGCCGGTCTCGATGTTCCAAGCCCAACCTTCACGCTGGTGCAGAGCTACGACACCCGCATCCCTGTCCATCATTTCGATCTCTACCGCCTGTCCTCGGCGGCTGAGATTGACGAACTTGGTTTCGACGAAGCCCTGGCGCAAGGCGCTGCCCTGGTTGAATGGCCCGAACGAGCCGAAGGCTACCTGCCGAAAACCTCGGTTCTGATCGAACTCATCCAGCATGGCGAGGGACGGCTGGCCCGGCTGTCGGGCGAGGGCGCCGCCTTCGACCGCGTGGCGCGATCGCTGGCCATGCGCGACTTTCTCCAAACTGCCGGCTGGGGCGACGCAAGGCGCCGCCATTTCATCGGCGATGCCTCGGCCCGCTCCTACGAGATTGTCTCGCTTGCCGGCCGAAAGCCGCAGGTATTGATGAACTCGCCGCGGCTGGTTCTCGGGCCGCCGGTCCGCGACGGCAAGCCCTATGCCGAGATCGCTCACACCGCGCAGTCGGTCTCCGCCTTCGTCGCCATCGACCGGGCTTTGAAGGCGGGTGGGGTGAGCGTTCCGGAAATCCATGCCGAGGACCAGAATCAGGGGTTCCTGCTGCTCGAGCATCTTGGTTCGGAAGGATTTCTCAACGGCGATGGCCAGCCGGTGGCCGAGCGTTATGCGGCGGCGGCCGAACTGCTGGCCATGATGCATGGCAGGAGTTGGCCGCAGCGCCTGGCAACGGGGCAGGGCGGCTTCCACGACGTGCCGCCTTTCGACCGTGATGCGATGATGGTCGAGGCCGATCTGCTGGTCGACTGGTACGTGCCGGCCATATCAGGCAGCCCGGCTAGCGATGCCTTGCGTGCCGGTTACCACCAGCAATGGAACGCGCTCCTCGACCGGCTGCAAGGCGGCGAAACCACGCTGATGCTGCGTGATTTCCATTCGCCCAACATCATCTGGCGCGGCGACCGAGCCAAGCATGATCGGCTGGGCATCGTCGATTTCCAGGACGCACTGATCGGTCCGTGTGCCTATGACGTCGCCTCGCTCGCGATGGACGCGCGTGTTACGATGTCGCCCGAGATCGAGAAAGGGACGCTCGACGCCTATCTCGCGGCGCGCCACGAAGCCGGCACTTTCGACGAAGAAAGCTTCGTGGAATCCTACGCGATCATGGCGGCGCAGCGAAACTCCAAGATCCTCGGCATCTTCGTCCGCCTCGAAAAGCGCGACGGCAAGCCATATTATCTGAAGCACCTGCCGCGCATTCGCGATTATCTGCGTCGGGCGCTGTCTCATCCGGGGCTGGCCAGCCTGCGGGAGTTCTACAACGCCAACGGCTTGCTGGAGGAGCGGGCACTGTGACAGCAAAACCGGACACAGCCATCGTGCTCGCCGCCGGGCTTGGCAAGCGTATGCGGCCGATCACCGACACCATTCCCAAGCCGCTGGTCAAGATCGCCGGCAAGACCTTGATCGACTGGGGGCTCGACAGCCTGGCCGCCGCCGGTGTCGGCAAGGCCGTCGTCAACGTCCATTATTTTCCCGAACAGATCATTGCCCATGTCGCGGCTCGCCGCAGGCCAAAAATCATCATCTCCGATGAGAGCGAAAAGCTGCTCGATTCCGCCGGCGGCATCGTCAAGGCGCTGCCCGAGCTGGGCGGAAAACCATTCTACATCCTCAACGCCGATACCTTCTGGATCGACCAGGGTCCTCTCAATCTCGGCCGTCTTGCCCTTGCGTGGGACGCGGCGAAAATGGATATTCTGCTGATGCTGGCGGATCTCCATCAGGCGACCGGACACTGCGGCAGCACCGATTTCCTGGTGGCGCCGGATGGTGGCTTGCGGCGATCAAAAGGTGATCCGGCCGGACTGATCTATGCCGGAGCGGCGATCGTCCATCCGCGCCTGTTCGAGGATGCGCAGTCCGGGCCGCACTCGCTCAACGCCTATTTCGACACCGCCATTGCTGCCGGCCGGCTGTTCGGCATGCCGATGCAGGGTCATTGGATCACCGTCGGCACGCCCGATGCCATTCCGCTCGCCGAAGCGGCCGTGGCTGGCGCGCTAGCCGAGTTGAAATGAGCGGCTCAAGCCGTGTTTTCTCAATTCCCTCCGGAGCGCCGTTCCTGCCGACGCTTGCCGAGGCGCTGCTAGCCGGGCGCCTTGTTCCGGGGTTCCGGTTTGACGGCGACCCGCTCGCTTTGGCCGACGTCACCATCTATGTGCCGACGCGGCGCGCGGCGCGCGCCTTGCGGGGTGTTTTCGTCGACAGCCTGGCGGCACGCGGCGGCGGCGGGTCGGCGATCCTGCCGGTCATCCGTCCGCTCGGCGAGTTCGATGAGGATGAGGCTGCATTCGAAACCGAGGCGTCCGCCGCCATCGACCTCGCGCCGCCGATTTCGGCAAGCGAACGCCTGTTGCTGCTGGCGCCGCTGGTCCGCGCCTGGAAACGCCGGCTGCCGGCGCATGTCGCGGCGCTCTTCGCCGAGGAGATCGTCATCCCTGCCTCTACCGCCGACGCGATCTGGCTGTCGCGCGATCTCGCCCGGCTGATGGACGAAATCGAGATGGAAGGCACGGATTGGGCCAAGCTCACCGGCCTGGTGACCGGTAACCTTGCCGGATGGTGGCAGGTGACGCTTGAATTTCTCGGCATCGTCTCCGATGCGTGGCCGAAATTCCTTGAAGAACGCGATCGCTCCAACCCGGCCGCACATCGCAGCGCGCTGATCCGCGCTGAAGCCGCACGGCTGCAGCGCAATCCGCCAGCCGGGCCGGTCATCGCTGCGGGCTCGACCGGCTCGATACCGGCCACGGCCGAGTTGCTTGCCGCGATTGCCCGCTTGCCCGGTGGCGCCATCGTGTTGCCCGGTCTCGACCGGACGCTGGACGAAGCGTCGTTCCAGGCAATCGCGGCGCCCGGCGCGCGTCCGGCCGTGCTCGGCCACCCGCAATACGGTCTCGCCAGGCTGATCGGCAAGATCGGCGTGCTGCGCGGCGATGTCGAGGAGATCGGCACGGCCGAGCCGCGGCTTGCGCTCCGCGCCGCCCTGGTCGGCGAAGCGCTGCGGCCGGCCGAAACCACCGAATTGTGGGCCGAGACGCGCGAGGGCTTTTCAGCCTCCGACATTGCCGGGGCTTTTGCCGGTGTGACGCTGCTCGAAGCCGCCAGCGAACGCGATGAAGCCGTCGCGATCGCTGTTGCGCTCAAGCGCGCGGTCGAAGAGCCGGGCCAAAGGGCGGCTCTTGTCACCGGCGACCGCGCGCTGGCGCGGCGCGTCTCGGTCGAGCTCCTGCGGTTCGGCGTTGTCGCCGACGATTCCGGTGGCACGCCGCTCGCCAACACCCCGGCGGCCAGCCTGCTCGGCCTGGCGCTCGAGGCGGTGTACCGGCCAGGCGATCCGGTCGGCCTGCTGTCGCTGCTCAAACATCCGCTGCTTGGGCTTGGCCTCGAACGGGCCGATGTGCGCCACGCGGCGGAGCTGGTCGAACTGGTGGCGCTGCGCGGCGGCACCGGCCGCCCCGACATCGTTTCGCTTCCGGAACTGTTCGAAACCCGTCTCACCGGCCTTGCCAGCGGCAGCCGGCAGCCCTTCTGGTTTTCCCGTCTCACCCTGCGCTCCATCGAAGCCGCGAAGAATTTGCTCGAACGTCTCACACAGGCGCTGGCGCCGCTCGCGGGGTTTCGCGGCCAGGCGGACGCCGACCTTGCAGCGCTGGTCGGAGCCAGCGTCGTGGCGCTCGAAAGTCTCGGCCGCACCGCCGATGGCGGCCTTGGCTTGCTCTATGCGGGTGACGCCGGCGAGAAGCTTGCCGAATTGCTGCGTGGGCTGGTCGCGGCTTCCGCGCCGCTCTCATTCGCCGCGGACGAGTGGCCCGACGTGATGGCGGCGCTGATCGCGCCTGAAACGGTCAAGCCGGCACAGGGAACCGACAGGAACATCGCCATCTGGGGCGCGCTGGAAGCGCGCTTGCAGGATGTCGACACGCTGGTCATCGGCGGGCTCAACGAGGGCGTGTGGCCGCGCAAGCCCGAGAGCGACCGCTTCATGTCGCGGCTAATGAAGACCGGCATCGATCTCGAACCACCCGAACGGCGCATCGGCCTTGCCGCGCATGATTTCCAGATGGCCTTGGGCGCGAAGAAGGTGGTGCTGGCCCGCTCGGCGCGTGCCGGCGACGCGCCTGCCGTGCCGTCGCGGTGGCTGCAGCGCCTGCTCACATTCATAGGCAACGACCAGACGGTTGAACTGCGCCGGCGCGGCGAAGAATTGCTCGCCTGGGCACGCGCGCTCGACACCGGCCCAAGGCAGGATTTCGCGCCACGGCCGCAGCCGACGCCGCCTTTGTCTGTTCGCCCGAGCCATTTCTCGGTCACCGAGATCGAGACCCTGCGCCGTGATCCCTACGCCGTATATGCACGAAAAATTCTCGGCCTGATGCCGCTCGATCCGGTCATTCGCGATCCCGGTGCGGCCGAGCGCGGCACGCTGTTTCACGCCATCCTGCATCTGTTCTCGGCGCGCGTTGCCGATCCGCGCGCAGCCGACGCGGTCGCCGGCCTAATCGCTGCCGGCCGCGCCTGCTTTGCCGAAGCCGCACTTCCGGCCGATGTCGAGGCGGTGTGGTGGCCGCGTTTCGAAAAACTCGCCGCCAACATCATCGAGTGGGAGCGCACGCGCGCCGACGCGGTGATACGGCGGCATGCCGAGGAACGCGCCGGAAAGACCGTCGTCGGCCAGTCCGGCGTGACGCTGTCCGGCTATGCCGACCGCGTCGACCTGCTGGCCGGCGGCATGGCCGACATACTGGATTACAAGACAGGCTCCTCGCCGTCCAAGGCGCAGGCGCACACCCTGCTTGCGCCGCAACTGGCGCTGGAGGGCGCGCTGCTCAGGCGCGGCGCCTTCAAGGATCTGGGCACGCGCGAACCTTCGCAACTGGCGTTCGTGCGCCTGAAGCCGAATGGCGAGGTGTTCGAGGAATCGATCCTCGAACACAATCGCCAGCCGCGCACCGCCACCGATCTCGCCGAAGAAGCCTGGGCGCGGCTGGAAAAGCTCCTGATCCACTATGCCGACCCGGCGACCGGCTATCTGTCGCGCGCGCTGCCGTTTCGCGAAGGCGAGACCGATGGCGATTACGACCATCTTGCCCGCGTGCTCGAATGGTCGGCCGGCGGCGATGCCGGCGACGAGGGAGGGGAGGCATGAAGAAGGCCTATCCCATCCCCAGCGACACCGCGACCAGCCAGGCCCGCGCCGCCGACCCCCAGAATTCCGCCTGGGTGTCGGCCAATGCCGGCTCCGGCAAGACCCATGTGCTGGCCCAGCGCGTCATCCGGCTGCTGCTGCGCGGCACCGATCCGTCGAAGATCCTGTGCCTGACCTATACGCGCGCCGCCGCCGCCAACATGTCGAACCGGGTGTTTTCGACGCTGTCGGAGTGGACGGCACTCGGCGACGCTGATCTTGCGGCAAGGATCGAAACGTTGGAAGGCCGCCGGCCCGATCTTGAGACCATGCGCCGGGCGCGGCGCCTGTTCGCCGAGGCCCTGGAAACGCCCGGCGGGCTGAAGATCCAGACCATCCATGCCTTTTGCGAATCGGTGCTTCACCAGTTCCCGCTGGAGGCCAATATCCCGGCGCATTTCGAAATGCTCGATCCGGCGATGGAGGCGTCGCTGTTCGCCACCGCGCGCCGCGACATGATTTCCGGAACAGCCGCCGGCGACATGGACCTGGCCGAGGCGTTTGCGACCATTCTCGATCGTGGCGGCGAAGCCGGGCTCGATGCCTTGCTGGGCGAGATCGTGCGAAAGCGGGACGGCTTGCGCAATTTCATCGACATGATTGGGCGCGATGGCACGCGTTTCCAGGCGTTGTTCGATGAATTCCATTTCCGCCCCGGTCAGACCGCCGAAGGCATAGCGGCATCGGTCTGGCCGTTGCCGGGTTTCCTGCCCGACTATTTTGCCGGCTTCGCCCAGGCTGCGGATGTCACCGATGCCAGGACGGTGTTGAACAACATCCTGCCCTATACGCGTCAGGCTTTCACTGAGGCCGACCCGGTTCGCCGTCTGCAACAGCTTGCGAGAGCCTTCCTCAAGACCGATGGCAGCGCTTACGATCCGGCCAATGCCTTCAAGAAAGCCCTGGTCGACCGACTGCCGGATCTGGCGGAACGCTATCTCTCGACGGCCAATGCCATCGTCGAAACGGTCGACAGGCTGGCGCTGTTCCGGATGTTGGAAGGCACGCGCGCGGCGCTGACCATCGCCGACTGGCTGATTGCTCGCTACGAGGTGTTGAAGCGCAGCCGCGGCTTTCTCGACTTCAACGACCTGATCACCCGCACGGTCAATCTTCTGGCGCGGCCCGATGCCGGCCCCTGGGTGCAGTACAAGCTCGACCAGGGCATCGATCACATCCTGCTCGACGAGGCGCAGGACACCAGCCCGGATCAATGGGAGGTGGTGAAGCGACTGGCGGAAGAGTTCTTTGCCGGCTTAGGCGCCCGTGACAGGGTCCATCGCACGGTCTTTGCCGTCGGTGACGAAAAGCAGTCGATCTATTCCTTTCAGGGCGCCGCGCCGGACTCCTTCGCCGACAGCCGGCTGTTGTTCGCGGGACGGGTGCGTGATGCCGAGGCGTCCTTCGCCGACCTCAAGCTGACCTGGTCGTTCCGCTCGACCGATGACGTTCTGACCGCGGTCGATCGCGTCTTTGCCGATCCTGTCGTGCGGCGCGGCATCAGCCGTGATCCTGATCCGCTGCGCCACCAGGCGATCCGCACCGATGCGCCGGGCTATGTCGAGGTCTGGCCGTCCGTCGGTGCCGACGTCGTCGACGAGCCCGACGACTGGACGCAAGCCATCGACCATGCCCATGCGCCGGCGGTGCGCGTTGCCGAGCATGTCGCGGCGACCATTGCCGGCTGGATCGGCGCCGGCGAGATCATCGAAGGCCGTGGCAAGCGGCTGCGGCCGGGCGACGTGCTGGTGCTGGTGCGCAAGCGCGATCGCTTCGTCCACGCTCTGACCCGGGCGCTCAAACGCCGCGACATTCCGGTCGCCGGCGCCGACCGGCTGAGCCTGCCCGGACACATTGCGGTCAAGGACCTGATCGCGCTCGGCCATCTCCTCATCCAGCCGCAGGACGATCTGTCGCTCGCCGCCGTTCTGCGCAGCCCGATCTTCGATCTGCCGGAGGAGGGGCTTTTTGCGCTTGCGGCGGAGAGGCCGACCGGCCTGTCGCTGTTTGCATCGCTGCGCGCCCATGCCGGCGAGAGCGAGGCTTTGGCGGCGGTCGTCACCCAGCTCGACATCTGGACGAACGAGGCCGCCTTCAAGCCGGTGTTCGAGTTTTACGCCGGCCTGTTGGCGCGCGATGGCGTGCGCAAGAGGATGATCGCGCGGCTCGGGCCTGAGGCCGGCGACATTCTCGACGAGTTCCTGAGCTTCTGCCTTGCCGAGGAGCGAACCGGCCTGCCCGGGCTGGAAGCCTTCCTGTCGACGCTGGAGAATGCCGGCCCCGAGATCAAGCGCGAGATGGATCAGACCCGCGACGAGGTCCGCGTCATGACCGTGCACGCGGCCAAGGGCCTGGAAGCGCCTGTCGTGTTCCTGGTCGATGGCGGTTCGGCGCCGTTCAGCGACCAGCATCTGCCGCGGCTGATGCCTTTCGAAGGCTCGGGCTGGGACGGCAAGGGCTATCTCTGGCGCTCGGCCAGCGACGTCGCCAATGGGTTTTCCAAGGCTGCGGCGGTGCGGGCACGGGAACTCGCCGACGACGAATACCGCCGGCTGCTCTATGTCGGCATGACCCGCGCAGAGGATCGGCTGATCGTCTGCGGCTACCACGGCAAGCGGGCGCCGAACACCGGCACCTGGCACTTGATCGTCAGCCGCGCATTGATCGGTGCGCCTGAGAGCGTGGATCGCCCGCATCCTGCCGGCGGCGATCCGGTGCATCGTTTTCACATCACCAAGCTGCCGCCCGTCGCATTGGTTTCCAGCGAGCAGGCGCGGCAGGCGCACACTTTCCAGCCATTGCCGGCGA
Source organism: Mesorhizobium waitakense (assembly GCF_056431085.1). Taxonomy (NCBI): domain Bacteria; kingdom Pseudomonadati; phylum Pseudomonadota; class Alphaproteobacteria; order Hyphomicrobiales; family Phyllobacteriaceae; genus Mesorhizobium; species Mesorhizobium waitakense. The sequence goes on from NZ_JBWKME010000194.1 coordinate 54,538, forward strand.
CCCTGTTCCGGCCCTTGCCGCCTTTCGAGGATTTGCCGCGTCCGCTGTCGCCATCCGGTGCCTCGGCGCTCATCAACGAAGGCAAGGAAGCGGTGGTCGACAAGGCTTCGCCGGTGTTCGATGCCGATGCCGAGCCAGGCTTTGCCGTGCTGCGCGGGCTCGCTTTGCACAAATTGCTGCAAATGTTGCCGGGCATTGCCGAGGGCGAACGCGAGGGCGCGGCGCAACGCTACCTCTCCCGCATCGGAGGGCAATGGTCTGCCGGCGAGCGCGAAAACGCCCTGGCCTCAGTCACCAGCATTCTCGCCGATCCCGGCTTCGGTCCGCTGTTTGCGCCATCGTCGCGCGCCGAGGTCGCGATCATGGGCAGCCTGGAGGTCAAGGGCAAAAAGCGCTCGATTTCGGGCAAGATCGACCGGCTGGCGGTGACGCCGGACGCGGTCTCTATCGTCGACTACAAGACCAACCGGCCGGCACCCGCCTCCCTGGCCGAGGTCCCGCAGGCTTACGTCCTGCAACTCGCGCTCTATCGCGCCCTGCTGCAGCCGCTTTATTCCGGACGCGCGGTGAAGGCGGCCTTGCTGTTCACCGAAGCGCCGCGGCTGATCGAACTGCCAGCCAGTGCCATGGATGACGCCCTTGCTCGACTCACAGGAGCGTGACACAACACCTGCTTGAAGAAGGGCGCGATCACCACCACATTTGGTGCGACAAAAACTTTCGAAAGGATTTTCCGCATGACCACCGTCAAGGTCGACAAGAGCAATTTCCAGGCCGATGTACTTAACGCCAACGTACCGGTCGTCGTCGATTTCTGGGCGGAATGGTGCGGTCCGTGCAAGATGATCGCTCCGGCGCTCGAAGACATCGCCACCGAACTCGGCGCCAAGGTGAAGATCGCCAAGCTGAACATCGACGAGAATCCCGAGCTCGCCGCGCAGTTCGGCGTGCGCTCGATCCCGACGCTGATGATCTTCAAGGGCGGCGAAGTGGCCGACATGAAGGTTGGCGCCGCACCCAAGACCGCGCTGTCGCACTGGATCAATGGCAGCCTCGCCTGATCCGTCCCAAATTCTTGACATCAAGCCCGGCCTCGCGCCGGGCTTTTTTGTTGGCGTCATCGGTGGGTGGTTCTGGCCCTCACGCCTGCGCACTCCATGTCTTCTGTTGTCACGAGAAGCAAGGAGAACGCCCATGACCGGATCCGCCAAGGCCACCGTCTTCATCGACAATGAGCGTGTCATCGTCACCGAGTATCGCTTTGCGCCCGGCGCCAACACCGGCTGGCACCGCCACGGCCACGACTATGTCGTCGTGCCGCTGATGGACGGCAAGGTGAAGCTGTTGACCAAGGGCGGCGAATCCTTCGCCGAGATGAAGAAGGGCGCGCCCTATTTCCGCAAGGAGGGCGTCGAACATGACGTCATCAACGCCAATGAGGGCGAATACGCCTTCATCGAGATCGAGTTGAAGTAACCGCGAAGGCCATCGGGCGGCAGGCGCCATTACCAGTCGGCGATACGATCGCCGCCGGCGAATTGCGCACTTTTTTCGGTATACTCGAACAGCTCTATCTTCACGCCGTTGGGGTCGCGAATCCAGGCCTGGTAGGTGTCGTCGCAGGCGAGTTTCTTTGCCGTGACGTCGACGCCCTTCGACCTGATATGGGCGATCGCTGCATCGATGCTTTCCACTTCGAGGCAGAAGTGGTTGATCTGGTTCAGGTCGCCATAGCTGGCCCCGTCCTTCTGGAACACCTCGACGTGGCTGCGACCGCCGCAATCGAGGTAGAACCCGAAAATCTTGCCGTCACGCAGGAAATTGAACTGGGTGCCCATGCCGAGGACATCGCGATAGAAGCCTCGCGTCGCTTCCAGATCATTGGCGAAGATGCAGACGTGAGCGACCTGCTTGACCTTGATCATGACTGCTCCTTGCGGTGATCGCCGAAAGCCGACCTCAGGTCGGGGGCGTGCCGTTTTCGGCGAGCACAGCACCGGCCAGATAGAGCGAACCGCCGATCAGGATGCGCGGCGGCGGACCGTCCCAGGTGTCGCGCAGCAACATCAGCGCGCTGGCGACGGAACTCACCGGTTCGGCCGTCAGCCCGGCTTCCGTCGCGCGGATCGCCAGTTCGTCGTTCGGCACGCCGGCGTCGCTCAGGCTCACCGGCACCGTGTAGACATGCCGCGCCAGGCCCTTGAAGGCGCGGAAATAACCGCTCTGGTCCTTGGTGTTGATCATGCCCGAGATGAGGAAGAGCGGCCGCGGGTTCTTCTCTTCCTGCTCGGCCAGCGCTTCGGCAACCACCACCCCGGCGCCCGGATTGTGGCCGCCGTCGAGCCAGATGTCGGCGCCCTTCGGCGCCAGTTCGGCCAGCCGGCCCTGCGCCAGCTTCTGCATCCGGCCGGGCCAGGCGACGCTGGTCATCGCCTTCTCGGCGGCGCGATGGCTGATCTCGAAGCCGGCCGCCTTGACCGCCGCGATCGCCGCCGCCGCATTGGCGAACTGGTGGCGCCCGGGCAGCCGTGGCGGCGGCAGGTCCATCAGGCCGTCCTCGTCCTGGTAGACCATGCGGCCGTTCTCCTCGAAGGCGAGGAAATCCTGGCCGTAGACGAAGGTCGGACATTCAAGCCGCTCGGCGGTCTCGATCAGCACCTGCAGTGCCGTCTCGCTTTCCTGTGCGCCGATGACCACCGGGCAGCCGCGCTTGATGATGCCGGCCTTTTCAGCGGCGATCAGTTCGACACGGTCGCCGAGATAGGCCTCGTGGTCGAGCGACACCGGCATGATCACCGATACGGCCGGCTCCCTGATGACATTGGTGGCGTCGAAACGGCCGCCGAGCCCGACCTCGATGATGGCGGCATCGGCCTGGTGTTCGGAAAACAGCAGGAAGGTGACGGCGGTGAGGATCTCGAAGACAGTGATATGCTCACCTTCATTAGCTCTGGCGACACGGGCGATGGCATCGGCGAACACCCGGTCGTCGACCAGCCTGCCGCCGCCATCGGCGGCCAGCCGGTAACGCTCGTGCCAGTTCACCAGATGCGGCGAGGTGTGGACATGGACGCGGTAGTCCGCCGCCTCGAGCAGTGCGCGTGAAAATGCGGCGCACGAGCCTTTGCCGTTGGTGCCGGCGATATGGATGACCGGTGGCAGCCGGTCCTGCGGGTCATCGAGCCGCTCCAGCAACCGTGAAATGCGGTCGAGCGAAAGGTCGAAGCCTTTCGGGTGAAGCGCCATCAGGGCTTCGATTTCGCGGTCGGCGGCAAGCGTTTTCATATGGGAATCCTAGCGCATGGCCCCGAAATTCGGAATCGTTTTTCGGAAAGGATCATGCGCAATCAAGAAGCTACAGCGCGCGATGGATCGCGCGCAATCGCGGTTCGCGGCGAAGAGTGTCGCGTCAGGCCTGTGGCCGCGCCTCGGCCGGAATTGTTGCCGCCGGCAGGATTTCCGGCTCGAGCGGCTTTTGCTCCTCCGGCAGCTTGAGCAGCATCTTCAGCAGCCCTGCGATGGTCTGGCGCATCTCCAGGCGCGACACCACCATGTCGACCATGCCGTGTTCCATCAGGTATTCGGAGCGCTGGAAGCCGTCCGGCAGCTTTTCTCGAATGGTCTGTTCGATGACACGCGGCCCGGCAAAGCCGATCAGCGCGCCGGGCTCGGCGATGTGCACGTCGCCCAGCATGGCGTAGGAGGCGGTGACGCCGCCGGTGGTCGGATTGGTCAAGACGACGATGTAGGGCAGGCCGGCTTCCTTCAGGCGGTCGACACCAACCGTGGTGCGCGGCAACTGCATCAGCGACAGGATGCCTTCCTGCATGCGGGCGCCGCCAGAGGCGGCGAACAGGATCAGCGGCCGCTTGCGCTGCAAGGCGACTTCGAAACCGTGCACGATGGCGTCACCCGCGGCCATGCCGAGCGAGCCGCCCATGAAGGCGAAGTCCTGCACGGTCACCACCACCGGCAGGCCTTCGACGGTCCCCAGCGCGTTGATGATGGCGTCTTCGAGGCCAGTCTTGGCCTTGGCGTCCTTCAGCCGGTCGACATAGCGCTTCTCGTCGCGGAACTTCAGCGGATCCTGCATGACCTTGGGGTTGTCCAGGGTCTCGTACTTGCCGTTGTCGAAGAAGAACTTCAGCCGCTCCTTGGCCGAGATCTTCATATGGTGGCCGGAGGACGGGATGACGAACTGGTTGGATTCCAGATCCTTGTGGAACACCATCTCGCCGGTCTCCGGATCCTTGATCCAGAGATTCTCGGGCATGTCGGTGCGCCGGCCGAGCATCGAATTGATCTTCGGGCGAACGTAGTTGGTGATCCAGTTCATCGCTTCGGCTCCTGTCCTGACGAAGAGTTAGTGCATGTCGCCCAAAAGTGGGAACCGGCCTTGGGACAACGACATGCACAAACTGATCTAGGAAGATTATTCGGCAGCAGCAAGGCGGGCCGAACGCACGCCTTGCGCAAGGCCGCTGACCAGCGTGGCGACGGCTTCGGCCGGGTCGGCGGTCTTTTCACCCTTCGGTCCCAGCACATTGGCCACCGCATTGACGATCGCGGTGCCGACGACGACGCCATCGGCATTGGCACCGATCACGCGGGCCTGCTCGGCGGTCTTGACGCCGAAGCCGACGCAGACCGGCAGATCGGTGTGACCCTTGATGCGTTGCACCGCCGCCGCCACCTTGCCGGTGTCGGCCAGCGCCGAACCGGTGATGCCGGTCATCGACACATAGTAGACAAAACCCGACGTGTTCTGCAGCACCTTGGGCAGGCGCTTATCATCGGTGGTCGGCGTTGCCAGCCGGATGAAGTTGATGCCGGCCTTGAGCGCCGGAATGCACAATTCCTCGTCCATTTCCGGCGGCAGGTCGACGACGATCAGCCCATCGATGCCGCTGGCGATCGCGTCCTTGAGGAAGCGGTCGACGCCATAGATGTAGATCGGATTGTAATAGCCCATCAGCACGATCGGCGTCTCATTGTCGCCGGTGCGGAATTCCGAGGCCATCTTTAGCGTCTTGACCAGCGTCTGGCCGCCTTTCAGCGCCCTCAGGCCCGCCGCTTGGATCGCCGGACCGTCGGCCATCGGATCGGAGAACGGCATGCCGAGCTCGATGATGTCGGCGCCTGCTCCAGGCAGTGCCTTCATGATCGACAGCGACGTGTCATAGTCGGGGTCGCCGCCCATGAAATAGGTGACGAGGGCCGGGCGGCCTTCGGTCTTCAGCTTGGCCATGCGGCGGTCGATGCGGGTGGTCATGATCAGATCTCCATGCCCAGCATGCTGGCAACCGTGTGCACGTCCTTGTCGCCACGGCCGGACAGGTTGACGATGACGATCTGGTCCTTGTCCATGGCCGGCACGATCTTCACCGCGTGCGCAATGGCGTGCGCCGATTCCAGCGCCGGGATGATGCCTTCGACGCGCGTCGTCAGCTTGAAGGCCTCCAGCGCCTCGTCGTCGAGGATCGGCACATATTCGACGCGGCCGGAATCGCGCAGCCAGGAATGCTCCGGGCCGACGCCAGGATAATCGAGACCGGCAGAGATCGAATGGCCGTCCATGATCTGACCGTCGGAATTCTGCAGGAGATAGGTGCGGTTGCCGTGCAGCACGCCAGGCGCGCCGGCGTTCATCGACGCGCAGTGCTCGATGCCGTCGAGACCACGGCCGCCGGCCTCGATGCCGATGATGCGAACATCCTTGTCGTCGAGGAAGGGATGGAACAGGCCAATGGCGTTCGAGCCGCCGCCGACCGCGGCGATGATGGTGTCCGGCAGCCGGCCTTCCTGTTCGAGGATCTGCGCGCGCGCCTCGGTGCCGATCACCGACTGGAAGTCGCGCACCAACTCCGGATAGGGATGTGGCCCGGCGGCGGTGCCGATCAGGTAATAAGTGTCCTCGACATTGGTCACCCAGTCGCGCAACGCCTCGTTCATGGCGTCCTTCAGCGTGCCGTGGCCGGCGGTCACCGGCCGCACCTCTGCGCCGAGCAGCTTCATGCGGAAGACGTTCGGGCTTTGGCGGGCGACGTCTGTCGCGCCCATATAGACGACGCAGGGAAAGCCGAAGCGGGCCGCGACGGTGGCCGATGCCACGCCATGCTGGCCGGCGCCCGTCTCGGCGATGATGCGCTTCTTGCCCATGCGCTTGGCCAGCAGGATCTGGCCGAGGCAGTTGTTGATCTTGTGCGAGCCGGTGTGGTTCAGATCCTCCCGCTTGAAATAGACTTTTGCACCACCGAGATGCCTGGTCAGCCCTTCCGCGAAATAGAGCTTCGACGGCCGCCCGGCATAGTGGGTCGAAAGGTCGGTGAGTTCAGCCTTGAAATCCGGATCGTTCTTGACCTCGTTCCAGTGCCGCTCTAGGTCGAGGATCAACGGCATCAGCGTTTCGGCGACGAAACGACCGCCAAAAATGCCGAACATGCCCTGTTCGTCGGGTCCGGTACGGAAGGAATTGGGTGTCGCCGGCTTGTCCATCGCCGATCTCCTGGTCTCGATGTGGGGCATGTCCTTGCCGGAAAACCGGTTCCCACTTTTCCGGAACATGCTCTGGTTTGAACCGGTCAGGCGGCGCGGTTGTCGCGCGCTGCCCTGACGGCCCGGAAAAACTGTTCGATCAGCGCCGGATCCTTGACGCCCGGCGCGCTTTCCACGCCTGAGGAAGTGTCTATTCCGGGCGGGTTGGCAAGCCGAAGGGCATCGCCGACATTGGCGGCGTTGAGCCCACCGGAAAGCATGTAATCGACGCCGGCGTCAAGGCCGGTGAGGATGCGCCAGTCGTAGGCCACGCCGTTGCCGCCGGGCAGCTCGGAGCCCTTGGGTGGCTTGGCGTCGAACAGGAAGTGGTCGGCAATGCCGATAAACGGCTTTATCCGTTCGAGGTCGGCGGCCTGGCTGACCGACAGCGCCTTCATCACCCGCAAGGCGTAGCGGGCTTTAACCTCGGCCACGCGCTCGGGCGTTTCCGAGCCGTGCAGCTGCAGCATGTCGGGCTGCATCGCTGCCACGATCTCATCCAGAAAGGCGTCGCTGGCATCCACGGTGACGGCCACCGCTTTTGCCTTGCCGCGCGCCGCCTCGCGCAAACGGCCAGCCTCGGCCGGCTCGACATAGCGCGGGCTTTTGGCGAAGAAGATAAACCCGACATGGCTGGCGCCGCCGGCCAGCGCCGCGGCCATTGCCACGTCGGTCTTCAAGCCGCAAATCTTGATGTCGAGCGCCATGGCGCGGGGATTGGCACGAAAAGCGCCAAGAGTCGAGAAAAAGCATGCTGTTTGCCGGCAAGGCCAAAGGCGCTACCTATTAAAGGACAGGACACAAGGCGGGAGCAAGACCATGGCCGACAGAACCGTTGCCGAACTCAGGCAGAAGATCGCGCAGGCGCGCGAGGTCATCGCCCATTTGATGGACAAGGCGGCCTTCAACGGCGCCGAAGCCCATCGCGCGCTGGATTATTTCGGTGGCGATCAATTCGACGGCAACTTCCTGCCGTGGCCGCATCATGGCGATGAAGGGTTGCGGCCGGAGGAGCTCAACGCGGCGAATGACGATTGAGCTCGGGCAGTCAGTAAAAGCGTAAAACGCTGGCGGGACAGCACCCCTCTGGCCGGCAAGGATCGTCACAGACGGCCTTCTTTCTCCGCCGCCCTTTTACGCAGCCTACTCGAACGCAATCGCTTGCAGCGCGCCGCCATTGCGCTTCAGCCAGGCCTTGCAGCGCTCGGTGTCGGGGCAAAGCTGTTCGCACAGTTTCCAGAATTTCGGGCCGTGGTTCATCTCCTTGAGATGCGCCACTTCATGCGCGACGAGGTAGTTTATGACAGGCGACGGCGCCATCATGATGCGCCAGGAAAACGACAGATTGCCGTCGGAGGTGCAGGAGCCCCAGCGGCTCGACGTGTCCTTGAAGCGGATCGCCTTGGCGCGCTTGCCCAGCGCCAGCGTGTGTTTGCCCACCAGCTTCTCGATCTCGCGCTTGGCCTCGCGCTTGAGGAAATCGGCGATGCGGCGCGGCAGGTGCACGCGGTCGCCATGAACGATCAACAACGGACCGCGCTCGTCGCTTGATATGGTCACCGTGCCGCGCTTCGAAGGCTCATGGACGATGCGGTGCGGCACGCCGCGTACGGGAATCTTGATGCCCGGCCGCACCTGCGGCCGGGCCGGCACCTTGGCCAGCCGCTGCTCCAGCCAGTCCTGGTGACGGTCGAGGAACTTTTCCACCTCGCCGCGGCGCAGGCCTGGCGGCACCGTGATGCGCAGGCCCTTACCGCCCGAATCGATGCGCAGCGTCAGCCGCCTTGCGCGGTCGTTCTCGACGATCTTGAGCGGCAAGGTACGGCCGGCAACGCAATATTCGCGCTCCACGACGGGCGTGGCCTTGGGCTTTGTCAGATTGCGGAAGAATCCGAGGGTCATGGCGGGACGATACGCGATTCGAGAAAAACGAATAGAACAAAAAAGAAACGGCGCCGCTCGCGCGACGCCGTCATCATACGTTGGCCTGTCGCCGGGCCTCAGTCGTCAAGCAGGTTCGAGCCCTTGCCACGCTTGGTGGTGGTCGTCCCGGTGCTCGGGTCGGTCTTCGTCGGCGCCGTTGACTTGTTGCGGTTGGCCATGAAGCGGTCGAACTCGTCCTGGTCCTTGGCACGGCGCAATTCGCGGGCGTAGTCGTCGAACTCGGTCAGCATCTCGTCGAGCTTGCGGCGTTCCTCGGCGAGGCGCTCCAGTTCCTTTTCGCGCCAGTCGTCGAAAGCGACGTTGCCGGTGCGGGCGGAGCCGTGGCCCCAGCGCGCCGCCTTGTCGGAACCGCGGCGGCAGCCGGCGAAGATGCCGTCGGTGGCGCGGTTGACGTCACGCTTGAAACCATCGAGGCGGTCGCCCCAGATGATGTAGAAAAGCATGGCGAAGCCGAGTGGCCAGAACACCATGAAACCGATCACCATCAACGCGATGGTTGCCGGCGTCCAGGCCGGGCGGATCAATGCAGATGTGTTCATTTTCTCCCATTCCTTCGGTTGGAGACAGCCAAGATCCGGCTGCGTGGAATCGAAATGGGAAGGAGAAAACGGCGATTCAAGACAATACCGACCAAAACCGGACAAGCTCATGAAATGATTATCGCTTTTCGAGCGTATCGAAGAAAAGCACGACCAGGCATGAGGAACAGTGGCAATGCCGCCGGCGGTGCTATGGTTTGATGCATCGGCGGGGAACCCATTCCTTTCAAAAATCCAGTGGCGCGTTGTCGACGACCTCCTTCATGACGAAGAACGTCCTCGTCTGGCGAACGCCGGGCAATGCGATCAACTGATCCCCGTGGATCCGGTTGAAGTCCGCCATGTCGCCGACCCTGATCTTCAGAAAATAGTCGAAGTCGCCTGCCACCAGATGGCAATCAAGAATGAACTTCAGTTTCGCGACTGCCTTCTCGAATTCCGCGAAACTTTCCGGGGTCGAGCGGTCGAGCACGACGCCAACCATCACCAGCGCGCCTCTGTCGACCTTCTGCGGTGTCACCACTGCCCTGACATGGCTGATGTAGCCTTCATCGAACAAGCGTTGCGTGCGGCGGTGGCACGTCGCCGGGCTGACAACAACCGACTGCGCCAACTCCGCATTGGTCAGCCGCCCATTGTCCTGGAGCAGGCGCAACATTTTGAGGTCGATCCGGTCGAGTGATGCTTTCATGGAAGATTCTTCCGTTATCGAGGCAGATCATCGAAGCAATATAGCATTCTGGCGTCAGAAAGCTGGATTTCTGGCATTTTCCGCTCGATCTTTGAGAGCACCTTTCAAGCGAAAACTGATAGTGTTTCCAGCATCAAAATCACAATCAGAGGAGGATCTCTCATGTTGGAGAAGTTCGAACGCTATCCGCTCACATTTGGACCGACGCATATCGAGAAACTGGATCGGCTCAGCGCTCATCTCGGCGGCAAGGTCGATCTCTACGCCAAGCGGGAAGATTGCAATTCCGGCCTCGCCTTCGGCGGCAACAAGCTGCGCAAGCTCGAATACATCATCCCGGACGCGATCGCCTCAAACGCCGACACGCTGGTTTCGATCGGCGGCGTACAATCCAACCATACGCGCATGGTGGCAGCCGTGGCGGCGAAAATCGGCATGAAATGCCGCCTCGTGCAAGAAAGCTGGGTGCCCCACGAGGACGCCGTCTATGACCGCGTCGGCAACATCCTTTTGAGCCGGATCATGGGCGCCGATGTCCAGATGGTCGATGAGGGCTTCGACATCGGAATCAGGGAAAGCTGGGAACAGGCGATCGCCGATGTGAAAGCCAAAGGCGGCAAACCTTATCCGATTCCGGCCGGGGCTTCGGTGCATAAATATGGCGGCCTGGGCTATGTTGGCTTCGCCGAAGAGGTGCGCGCGCAGGAGAAGGAACTCGGCCTTGCCTTCGACTACATCGTCGTCTGCACCGTCACCGGCTCGACCCATGCCGGCATGGTGGTCGGCTTCGCCAAGGACGGTCGCGAGCGCAAGGTGATCGGCATCGACGCATCCTGCACCCCGGCGCAGACCAAGGCGCAAGTGCTGGACATCGTGCGGACCACGGCGACGCTGGTCGAACTCGGCAAGGAACTCGGTGAAGACGATGTGATCCTCATCGAGGATTATGCCTACCCGGTCTACGGCGTGCCCTCGCAGGAGACGAAGGACGCGATCCGTCTCTGCGCGCGCCTTGAAGGCATGATTACCGATCCTGTCTACGAGGGAAAATCCATGCAGGGCATGATCGACCTCGTTAGGAAGGGCTATTTCCCCGAAGGGTCGAAGGTGCTTTACGCCCACCTTGGCGGCGCTCCAGCCATCAACGGCTATGCTTATACGTTTCGCAATGGCTGAATGCCCGCAGGGCGTGGCAGGTGACCTCTGACGACTATCCCGCCCGCCGCAGCATGTTGCGGTGGGCCACGAAGCGGTCGAACTCGTCCTGATCCTTGGTGCGGTCGCCGGCGTCCAGGGACAGCCAGTTCCGGCTGCGTGGAATCGGAAGGGAAAAGCGGCGATTCAGGACAATGTCCGCCAAATCCGGACAAGCGGCTGAAATGATTGCCGCTTTTTGAGTTCTTCGAGGAAAAGCACGACCACCCCGGCGACCAGGCCCCAGAATGCCGCACCGACGCCGAACAGCGTCAAACCCGAAGCGGTGACGGCAAAGGTGACGGTGGCGGCCATACGGTGACCTTCGTCCTTGAGCGCGATCGATAGGGCGTTGGCAAGCGGCGCCATCAGCGCGAGACCCGCCACCAGCACGATCAGGCTCTGCGGCAGGACGGCGAAGATCGCTACCAGCGACGCACCGAAGATGGCGAAGACAAGATAGGCGAGCGCATAGAACGGGCCGGTCTTCCAGCGCTCGGCGGGGTCGGGGTGGACGTCCGGCCCGGTGCAGATCGCGGCCGAGATCGCAGCCAGATTGGTGGTCGAGCCGCCAAACGGCGCCGACAGCAGCGAAAACAGGCCGGTGACGCCGATCAGCGGGCCGGGCTCCGGGTGATAGCCGGCGGCGCGCAGCACGGCGAGGCCGGACAGGTTTTGGGAAGCCATGGTGACGAGGTAGAGCGGCAGCGCCAGGCCGATGGTCGCGGCGACGCTGAAGTGCGGCGCGATCAGCGTCAGCGTCGACAGTTCCGGTGTCGGCAAGCCGCCGACGCGGCCGGTCAAGAAAGCGGCGAGGCCGCCGCCGATCAGCACCACCAGCACCGACACCGCCGGATTGAACAGGCGAATGGCGAAGAAGGCCGCGATCAGCGGCAGGATCAGCCAGGGATCGGCGGGGATGGCCTTAATCGCGTTGATGGCGAAGCTGACGAGGATGCCGGCCAGCATGCCCGATGCCACTGACGGCGGGATCCTGGCGATCAGCCGTGTCAGCGGTCCGAACAGGCCGGTGGCGATCAAGAGGATGCCGGTGACGATGAAGGCGCCGACTGCTTCGCCCATCGAGAAGCTGCTCGACGCGGCGATCAGCGCCAGGCCCGGTGTCGACCAGGCGGTGATGACCGGCATCTTCGTGCGCCAGGACAGCCACAGGCATTCGATTGCCATCGCCAGGCAGATCGCCGTCACCCAGCTCGCGGTCTCGATCTGTGTCGCGCCGACCGCCTTGGCGGCGGCGATGACGATGGCCAGCGTGCCGCCGAAGCCGACAATTGCCGCGACAAAAGCGGATATTGGAATGGAGATGCGCATCAGTTTCCCCTCTGCGCCATGGCGTCGACTGCCCGCACCAACATGTCGAGATCCTGGGGACGCGACAGGCGGTGGTCGCCCTCGGGGATCAGCGACAGGGTCACGTCGTCGGCCGGCAGCCGGCTAACCAGCTTCAGCGCGTGGCTTGCCGGCACGTCCGCATCGGCCAGCCCCTGCAATATGTGCACCGGGCAATGCGTGTCGATCGGGCCTGTCATCACCAGGTTGTTGCGTCCATCCTCGATCAGCGCGCTTGTGTAGATGTAAGGCTCGGCGGAATAGTTCGACGGCTCCTCGAAGAAGCCTTTTTCGGCGAGCGCGCGTTTCTGCGCCTTGGTCAGCGCCGGCTCGACCAGCTCAGTGGTAAAATCGGGCGCCGGCGCCAGCAGCACCAGGCCAGCGACATTGCTGTCGCCCGCCTTGCGCAATTCCTGCACCATGCGCAGCGCAATCCAGGCGCCCATCGAGGAGCCGACCAGGATCTGCTTGCCCTGGGTGAAATGCCGGAACACGGCGAGGCTCTGCGAAAGCCATTTCGAAATGGTGCCGTCCGCAAAGGCGCCACCGGATTCGCCATGACCGGAATAGTCGTGGCGCAGGAAGGCGCGGCCTTCTCTTGCCGTCCAGTCCGACAGCGTCTGCGCCTTCGTGCCCAGCATGTCGGACTTGTAGCCGCCGAGCCAGACGATGCCGGGCGCGGCACCTGTCGTATGGCGCACCGCGATGCTTGATCCGTCGACATCCAGAAAGACAGGAGGCGTGTCGGTCATGGTTTCTTCCTCACGCCCGTCTTTTGGCGCACGGCGTCTTGTGGCACAGCCAGTGGCGTGGCGAAAAGTGCTCGCGATGGTTCTTTGTTTGGTGCAGGGCAGTGATCAGGGTGATTTCCTGTCAATGCTGTGCTATTGACTTCGCCCGCGCGCTTACCACATTGGCGCGTCCACGCATCAATATCCGCAAACCCTGAACGAAACGGCCAAGGAGACCACGACCATTCGCAGACCTTTCAAAGCAGCGGCGCCGACCAAGGATGGCCCGCGCTCCAACCGTGACATCCGGGTTCCCCGGGTCCAGCTTATCGACGCCGAAGGCCAGAACCGCGGCGATGTTTCAATCAACGACGCATTGCTGCTCGCCGAAGAGGCTGGGCTCGATCTCGTCGAGATATCGCCCAATGCGGTGCCCCCCGTCGTAAAAATCCTCGATCTCGGCAAGTTGAAATACGCCAACCAGAAGAAGGCGGCCGAGGCGCGCAAGAACCAGAAGGTCATCGAGATCAAGGAGATCAAGATGCGCCCCAACATCGACAGCCATGACTACGAGACCAAGATGAAGGCGGTTCGCCGCTTCTTCGAGGAAGGCGACAAGGTCAAGCTGACTTTGCGTTTCCGTGGCCGCGAGATGGCGCATATGGAACTCGGCATGCAGCTTTTGAACAAGGTTCGCGAGGAAGTGGCGACCATTGCCAAGGTCGAAGCGGAACCGAAGCTCGAAGGCCGCCAGATGATGATGGTGCTGGCGCCGCGCTAGGGTGCAGTGAGATTGAGGTCAGGCCGAGCCGAAAAATGGTGGGATGCACAGGAAGCTGCCGTTTGCAGGCCGGCATCACCTGAACGTCAACACACCGAGATCACGATGACGTCAGGCCTGGTCATCGCGCTCTAAATCCGCCTGAATTGTAGTACAGGGCGTCCCGGCGATCGGCGGGACGCCTGCTTACTGGCCACAGCTGCGATCGCCGGCTCTGTTTTCATGCATGTCGTCCTCCCAAAACCGGGGCCACTTTTGGGCGAATGCATTAGGCTTCTCGACGATCGGATTCCTCCCTTGGACAAAGAACTCAAATACGGGCTGGGTAACTACCAGCAAACGCGCAGGATAGTGCTGGCCGTTCTCGTGGTCGTGCTGTTCGCCGCACTGCTGTTTGGCCAATCGACCTTCCCGCCCGATACGGCGATGCATGAGACGATCGAGATGTTCGGCGTGCTGCTGATTTTTCTCGGCATCGTCGGTCGCCTTTGGTCGACGCTCTACATAGGCGGGCGCAAATCTTCCGAAGTTGTGACGGGCGGACCCTATTCGATGACCCGCAATCCGCTCTATGTGTTCTCGACCGTGGCCGCGGCCGGCGTCGGCGCGCAGATCGGTTCGTTCTCCGGCATCATTCTCTTTGCTGTCCTGTGCGCGGGTGCCTTCCATATCGTCATCCTGCGCGAAGAGAAATTCCTCAAGGAAGCGCTCGGCGCGCCCTATCAGGCCTATCTGGCGCGGGTGCCGCGCTTCTTTCCGAACCTTTCCCTCTACCAGGAGGGCGATACGGGCAGCTTCAAGCCGCGCCTGCTGTTGACCACACTGCTCGACGGCCTGGTGTTCCTGATGGCGCTGCCGGCCTTCGAACTGATCGATGGCGCCCAGCAGTCGGGCATGCTGCCGGTCTGGTTCACGCTCCCCTGATCGAGGGTCGCGCGTCGCGTCCCAACGTTCCGGCACGAGCGGCGCAGTGGGTGTTGCACAGCCGCCTGCTTTGACGTATAGAACCGCGTTCCAAAAAAACCGCCCGGCAGGGCATGCCGTGGCGGTTTCATTTGCTTTTCGGGCTTTGGTCGGCCTGAAGCGAACAAAACAAGAGGTGCGGCGTGCCAGAGGCACGGACAGCGACCTCATAGAAACGGAGTAGCAAAATGCCCAAGATGAAGACCAAGTCCGCCGCCAAAAAGCGGTTCAAGATCACAGGTACGGGTAAAGTCCTGTCGGCTGCGGCCGGCAAGCGTCACGGCATGATCAAGCGTTCCAACAAGTTCATTCGAAATGCCCGCGGCACGATGGTTCTGGCTGAACCGGATGGCAAGAAGGTCATCAAGAATTTTCTGCCGAACGGCCTCTAAGGCATTCGGTCCGGACACGTTTTAAGGAGATCATGACATGGCACGCGTAAAGAGAGGCGTCACCTCGCACGCCAAGCACAAGAAGGTCCTGAAAGCCGCCAAAGGCTTCTACGGCCGCCGCAAGAACACCATCCGCATCGCCAAGCAGGCGGTGGAAAAGTCGCTGCAGTACGCTTACCGCGACCGCAAGAACCGCAAGCGCTCGTTCCGCGCGCTGTGGATCCAGCGCATCAACGCCGCGACGCACGAGCACGGCCTGACCTATGGCCGCTTCATCGACGGCCTCAACAAGGCCGGCATCGAGATCGATCGCAAGATCCTGTCGGACATGGCCATCCATGAGCCGCAGGCTTTCGCCGCACTCGTGGCCAAGGCCAAGGTTGCGCTCGAATATCTGAAGAACACCACGCCGAACGCTTTTGAAAGCGCTGTCGCCTAAGCCAGCGCTTCCCAAGCATTCGCAATTCTGATTTTGGGGAACCCGCGCTGGCACGGCTGGCGCGGGTTTTTCTTATGCCTTCAATCGGGTCTGGAACATGAGTGACATGGAAACTCTCGAAAATTCCCTGATGGCTGATATCGCGTCGGCCGCGGACGAGGCCTCGATCGAGGCGGTACGCGTTTCGGCGCTGGGCAAGAAGGGCTCGGTTTCCGAGATGCTGAAGACGCTTGGCGCGATGAGCGCCGAGGAGCGTCAGCTCAAGGGCCCTGTTATCAACGGCCTCAAGAACCGCGTCACTGATGCGCTCTCGCTGCGTCGGGCCGAGCTGAAGGATGTGGCGATCACCGCCCGCCTGGCCGCCGAAAAGGTCGACGTGACGCTGCCCGTGCGGCAGTCGCCGGCCGAGCGCGGCCGCATCCATCCGATCAGCCAGGTCATCGACGAGATCGCGGCGATCTTCGGCGACCTCGGCTTCTCGATCGCCGAGGGCCCAGACATCGAGACCGACTATTACAATTTCACCGCGCTGAATTTCCCCGAAGGCCATCCGGCGCGCGAGATGCACGACACCTTCTTCTTCCAGCCGGACGAGAAGGGCGAGCGCAGGCTTTTGCGCACCCACACCTCGCCGGTGCAGATCCGCACCATGGAGACGAAGAAGCCGCCGATCCGCATCGTCATTCCGGGCAAGACCTACCGGCAGGATTCGGACGCCACCCACTCGCCGATGTTCCATCAGGTCGAGGGGCTGGTGATCGACAAGACGGCCAATGTCGCCAACATGAAGTGGGTGCTGGAGGAGTTCTGCAAGGCCTTCTTCGAAGTGCCCTCGGTCAAGATGCGGTTCCGGCCGTCCTTCTTCCCGTTCACCGAACCGAGCCTCGAGGTCGACATCCAGTGCGACCGTTCGCGGCCCGGCGAAGTGCGCTTCGGCGAAGGCTCCGACTGGATGGAGATCCTCGGCTGCGGCATGGTGCATCCCAATGTGCTGCGCCATGGCGGGCTCGACCCGGACGAATACCAGGGCTTTGCCTGGGGCATGGGCATCGACCGCATCGCCATGCTGAAATACGGCATGCCGGACCTGCGCGCCTTCTTCGACGCGGACGTGCGCTGGCTGTCGCATTACGGGTTCAGGCCGCTCGACATGCCGACGCTGTTCGGAGGCTTGAGCGCATGACAGCCGCCCACACCGGCGGCTGCCGCTGCGGCGCCGTGCGGTTCCAGGCCTCGGCCGAACCGCACCACGTCAGCTATTGCCATTGCGGCGATTGCCGGCGGGCGAGCGGCGCGCCGGTATCGGCCTTTGTCGGCTTCCTGGTCGGTCAGGTGGCGTTCACCGGCAAGGCGCTGAAGATGTATGAGAACGGGCCGGTGACGCGCTCGTTCTGTGGCGTCTGTGGCTCGCCGATCGCCTATGTCGACGAGCGGCTGGAGGACGTCATCTATTTCACGCTCGGCGCCATGGACATGCCGGCCGAATTCCCGCCGACGCTGCATGCCTATGTCAGCGAGCAGCTTCCATTCCTGCATATGTCAGACGATCTGCCGAGACATCTGAAAACAAGCGTCAAAAGACCAGACGGAACAGTCCAATGAAATTCACCCTCTCCTGGCTCAAGGACCACCTCGAGACCGACGCCACCCTCGACGAGATCGTCGAGCGGCTGACCTCGATCGGCCTCGAAGTCGAGCATGTCGACGACAAGTCGAGCCTGAAACCGTTCGTCATCGCCAAGGTGCTGACGGCGGTGCAGCATCCCGATGCCGACCGGCTGCGCGTGCTCACCGTCGACACAGGCGACGGCAAGCCACCGGTGCAAGTCGTCTGCGGCGCGCCGAACGCCCGCGCGGGCCTGATCGGCGCCTTTGCCGCGCCCGGCGCCTATGTGCCCGGCATCGACGTGACGCTGACGGTCGGTAAGATCAGGGGCGTCGAAAGCCATGGCATGATGTGTTCGGAGCGCGAGTTGGAGCTTTCCGACGAGCACAACGGCATCATCGATCTGCCTGAAGATGCGCCTGTCGGCACCAGCTTTGCT
Source organism: Mesorhizobium waitakense (assembly GCF_056431085.1). Taxonomy (NCBI): domain Bacteria; kingdom Pseudomonadati; phylum Pseudomonadota; class Alphaproteobacteria; order Hyphomicrobiales; family Phyllobacteriaceae; genus Mesorhizobium; species Mesorhizobium waitakense. The sequence continues at coordinate 72,141 of NZ_JBWKME010000194.1, forward strand.
GCCTATGCGCATCTCGACGATCCGGTCATCGAGATCAACCTGACGCCGAACCGGCCGGACGCCACCAGCGTCTACGGCATCGCCAGGGACCTGGCGGCGAGCGGGCTTGGCACGTTGAAGAGCGCTGCGATCGACGCGATCCCGGGCAAGGGCGAGACGCCGGTCAAGGTGACGATCGAAGCGCCTGAGCTCTGCCCCGGTTTCGCGCTGCGGCTGGTGCGTGGCGTCAAGAACGGCCCATCGCCAAAATGGCTGCAGCAGCGGTTGATCGCCATTGGGCTGCGGCCGATCAGTGCGCTGGTCGACATCACCAACTATGTCACCTTCGATCGCGGCCGGCCGCTGCATGTCTTCGACGCGAGGAAGGTCGCCGGCAACCTGACCGTGCGCCGCGCACGCGATGGCGAAAAGGTGCTGGCGCTCGACGGCCGCGAATACACGCTGACGCCGGAGATGTGCGTTATCGCTGACGAGGACGGCGTCGAGTCGATCGCCGGCATCATGGGCGGCGAGCATTCGGGCTGCGACGAAAACACGTCGGACGTGCTGATCGAATCGGCCCTTTGGGATCCGATCACCACTGCCCGCACCGGCCGTACGCTCGGCATCATCACCGACGCGCGCTACCGCTTCGAGCGCGGCGTCGACCCTGAATTCATGGTGCCCGGCGTCGAGCTGGCGACCAGGCTGGTGCTCGATTTCTGCGGCGGCACGCCGACCGAGATCGAAGTGACCGGCCATGCCGGCTACCAACCCAGGATCGTTTCTTTCCCGCTGTCGGAAGTGAAGCGGCTGACGGGCATCGAGGTGCCAAGGGCGGAAAGCCTTGATATCCTGTCGCGCCTCGGCTTCAAGCCGCAGGGCTCGGGCGATGTTGTTGACGTCGCCGTGCCGTCCTGGCGCCCCGATGTCGATGGCAAGGCCGACCTGGTCGAAGAGGTCATGCGCATCCACGGCGTCGACAACATCGCGCCGCAGCCGCTTGGCGCGCATGACGCTGTCAATGCGAGGATCCTCACCACGCTGCAGGTCCGCACCCGCACGGCCAAGCGTGCGCTTGCCGTGCGCGGCATGATGGAGGCCATCACCTGGTCGTTCATTCCGGCCAGGCACGCCGAACTGTTCGGCGGCGGCCAGACGGCACTGAAGCTCGCCAACCCGATCGCCGCCGACATGTCCGACATGCGGCCGTCGCTGCTGCCGGGGCTGATCGCCGCTGCCCAGCGCAACGCCGACAGGGGCATCGGCGACGTCGCTTTGTTCGAAGTGTCGGGCACCTATGAAGGCGATGGCGCCGACCAGCAGCGGCGTGTGGCCGCCGGCGTCCGCCGCGGCACCGCAAAGCTCGACGGCTCCGGCCGCAACTGGGCCGGCAATTCAGGCGCCGTGGGCGTGTTCGACGCCAAGGCCGATGCGATCGCCGCACTCGAAGCCTGCGGTGCACCGGTTGACCGATTGCAGGTCGAGGCCGGCGGTCCGGCCTGGTATCATCCCGGCCGTTCCGGCACGATCAAGCTCGGACCGAAAACCGTGCTCGGCACCTTCGGCGAATTCCATCCGAAGACGCTGGAAGGGCTCGATGTCTCCGGCCCGCTCTGCGGCTTCGAAGTGTTCGTCGACGCCGTGCCCGAGCCGAAGGCCAAGCCGACCAAAACCAAGCCGAAGCTCGAACTGTCCGCCTTCCAGGCGGTCAAGCGCGATTTTGCTTTCGTCGTCGACAGGACGGTCGAGGCCGGCACGCTGGTGCGCGCCGCCCTAGCCGCCGACAAGAAGCTGATCACCGCTGTCTCGGTCTTCGATATTTTCGAGGGTGCGTCACTCGGCGCGGCCAAGAAGTCGATCGCCATCGAGGTGTCGATCCAGCCGGTCGAGAAGACGCTGACCGACGAAGATTTCGAAGCGTTGGCGAAGCGCATCATCGAGAATGTTGGCAAGCAGACGGGTGGCGTACTCAGGACTTGAGGGATTGCGGGCAAGTGGCGAATCGCCCTCCAAAGGGCGATGGACCATTTGCGCTATTCAGGGCTCCCGTTCGAAGCACAACGTGCGGCGTTTCTCGACATCGTGTCGAGAGATGCGTTGCTGACTGACGCTTTGGCTCGGGCGCGGCGTCTTGCCTTGCCCGACTGGCTGCTGGTCTCCGGTGCGCTTTACAACACCGTCTGGAACCAGCTGACAGGCAAGCCATCGGGTTACGGCGTCAGGGATGTCGACCTGTTCTACTTCGATGACAGCGACCTCTCCTATGAGGCTGAGGATGGCGTGATCGCCGCTGCCGCTCCGGTCTTCGCCGGACTGTCGCTGCCGGTCGAGGTGCGCAACCAGGCTCGTGTCCACCTCTGGTATCCCCTGAAGTTCGGACAGCCGTGCCCGCGCTACACGAGTTCCAGCGACTCGGTCCGCCACTTCGCCTCCAAAACCCACGCGGTCGGGGTCCGCTTCGACGCGGATGGGCAGCTTGACCTCGTGGCGCCGTTTGGCCTCGACGACGTCTTCTCGTTTCGCATCACGCCGAACCGGGTGATGGACAACCGCCAGACGCATGAGGCCAAGGGCGCGCGTGCGAAGGTCAACTGGCCGGAGATTGATGTCGTGCCATGGTAGGCATGCAGAAGAATTAGATATCGCGGGACAGCACCCCCCTCTGTCCTGCCGGACATCTCCCCCGCAAGGGGGAGATTGGATGTCACGCCGGTTTTCGCCAATCGCCAGCACCAATCGCCAACGTCGAGGAAAGGCGATAGCGGTGGAACTGCTGATCTCCCTCCTTGCGGGGGAGATGTCCGGCAGGACAGAGGGGGGTGTTTCGCGCCAACGTCTCACAACCTTTGCGTCGCACGGCGCTCAAAAAAAGAGGCGCCGCAGGCGCCCCTTTCGAGTATCCGGCATGACCAGTTCTCACCCATTCACCAGCGCCAGCAACTCCTCGGTGTAGCGCTTGCCGACGACTTTATCCGGCGACAGCGCATCACCGATGGCTTGCACCTCGGCCGCGCTCAGCTCGATCCCGGCCGCCGCCGTGTTCTGCTCCAGATGGCGGATTTTCCGCGCGCCGGGGATCGGCACGATGAAATCGCCCTGGTGCAGCACCCAGGCCAGCGCCATCTGCGCCGAGGTCACGCCCTTTTCAGCCGCCATTTTCTCCAGCGTGGCGATGACAGCGGCGTTGGCGGCCATGGCGTCGGCCTGGAAGCGCGGCAGACCACGGCGCCAGTCGTCGTCGCTCAAAGCCTCGGGCTTGGCGATGGTGCCGGTCAACAGGCCACGGCCGAGCGGGCTGTAGGGAACGAAGCCGATGCCGAGTTCGCGGCAGACGGCGAGCACCTCGTCTTCCGGGTCACGGCTCCACAGCGAGTATTCGCTTTGCACTGCCGATATCGGATGCACGGCATGCGCCAGGCGGATGGTTGCCGCACTTGCCTCCGACAGGCCGAGCGCCCGCACCTTGCCTTCGCGCACCAGTTCGGCCATGGCGCCGACCGTGTCCTCGATCGGCACGTTGGGATCGACGCGATGCTGGTAGTAGAGGTCGATGACATCGGTGCCAAGCCGCTTGAGCGACGCCTCGGCGACCGCCTTGACGTGCTCGGGACGGCTGTCGACGCCGGCCATGCGGTCGATGCCGGTGCCTTCCTCCAAAATCTTGAAGCCGAATTTGGTGGCGATGGTCACCTTGTCACGAACCGCCTTCAGCGCCTTGCCGAGCAGGATCTCGTTCTCGTAGGGGCCATAGACTTCAGCCGTATCGAAGAAGTTGACGCCGATCTCGATGGCACGGTGCAACGTGGCGATCGCCTCGGCCTCCGGCTGGCCGCCATAGACAAAACTCATGCCCATGCAGCCGAGGCCGACGGGATACACGTTCAATTCAGTTCCTAGCTTGCGGGTTTGCATCACGCGTCTCCTTGTTGCGATGCTTAAAGCGTCGACAACGCGCTTTAAGTCTTAAGCATGTCGTTGCCCCCAAAACCGCTGCGCACTTTTGGGCGACATGCATGGGGAGATAGCGCCTTGCTTTCCGTTCGATAATCGTTTCTCTTTTGCACGGCTTGTTCCAAGAAATAGATCAATGAATCGAACGAACCTCTCCCAACTCGCGGTGCTGGCCACCGTCGCCCGATGCGCCAGCTTTCGCGGGGCCGCCCGCGAACTTGGCATCGCGCCTTCGGCGGTCAGCCATGCGGTGTCCAGCCTGGAGGCGAGGCTGGGCGTTCGTCTTCTGGCCCGCAGCACCCGCAGCGTCGCCCCCACCGAGGAGGGCGCGCAGCTGCTTGAACGGTTGCGGCCGGCACTTTCCGAGATCGACTTTGCACTGGAGACGGCGGTCGAGGCGCGCGACCGACCGGCCGGCAATCTTCGGCTTAGCGTACCGCGCACCGCCGCCCATCTGGTGTTGACGCCACGGCTCGCTGCGTTCGCGGCGGTCTATCCCGACATCGTGCTGGAGATCGTCATCGAGGATCGTTTCACCGATGTCGTCGAAGGTGGTTTCGACGCAGGTGTGCGGCTTGGCGAGAGCTTGCAACGCGACATGATCGCGGTGCGCATCGGGCCGGACATTCGCGGCGCAGTTGTCGGCGCGCCGTCCTATTTCGCGACCATGCCGAGACCGCATCATCCGCGCGAGCTTGCCGATCATCGCTGCATCCGCTTTCGCTTCTCCAGTGGCATCCTCTACCGGTGGGAGTTCGAGAAGGGCGGCGAGGCGATCGAGATGGCCGTGCAGGGACCGCTTGTCCTCGATGAGGACCATCTGATCGCCCAGGCCGTCGTCGATGGTGCCGGGCTCGCCTTTGTCTTCGAGGATTATGTCGCCACGCCGCTCGCCGACGGCCGACTGATCCGCGTGCTGGAGGACTGGTGCCCGCCTTTCGATGGGTTCTTCGTCTACTATCCTAGCCGCCGGCAGATGCGGCCGGCGCTGCGCGCCTTCGTCGATTTCTTCAAGGTGAGCGGATAAACTCACCCGCCCCCTTTTGGGGAGGGTCGCGCTGCAAATGCCGCAAGGCGGCTTTGCGAAGCAGGATGGGGGTCTCGTAGGGCGCACCCCGTCTCGCAATCTCCGCTTCGAGCAAGGGGGAGGGTGAAGCGAAGGAAGAAAGTCCCACCGGCATTCGTTCACGTCCCATGCAGGCATCAATTACCAACAGCACGACCCGGTATGGCTGGGGTGCGATCATTCTTCACTGGCTGATTGCGCTGATCTTTATCGGCCAGTTCGGGCTCGGCTTCATCATGGTGCGGCTGACCAGCCAGCGCACTGCCTTCGAACTGATCCAGCTGCACAAATCCTTCGGCTTTCTGCTGCTCGGACTGGTGATCCTGCGCATCGCCTGGCGCTTCGGCAATGCGGCGCCGGCGCTGCCGCGCTCGGTTGGAACCTTGGAGAGGCGGGCCGCGCCGGTCGCTCACATTGCGCTCTACGCGTTTCAACTGGCCCTGCCCTTGTCCGGCTGGGCGCTGGTGTCGGTGTCGATGCTGGAGATCCCCAGCCTGCCGTTCAATCTTTTCCTCATGCCGAACCTGCCGCTGGCCGAATCGGATGCGGCCGAAAGCTTCTGGGCGTCAGCGCATTGGTATCTCGCCTATGCCGGCATGGCCCTGGTCGTGCTGCATGTCGCGGCGGCGCTGCGTCATCATTTCCAGCTCAGGGATGGCGTGCTCACACGCATGATCACGCCTTCGTTAGAGGACAGTGCGGAATAGAGCGGCCGGGTCATTCGTTCATTGGGTGAGGGCGCGCAGGAAATGCGCTGCCTACAACAAGGAAACACCTCAATGTACACGCGTATCCTCGGATTTGCGGCGGTCGCCGTTTGCCTTGCCATGCCGGCTTCAGCGGCAATAGCGCTTGGCGATGCCGCCGGCAGCTACGCGATCAGCCCGGCCAACTCCTCGATCCGCTTTTCCATCGGCAAGGTCGGTGGTGGCGGCCTCGATGGTGCCTTCGGCCGCTTCAAAGGCTCGATCCGCATCGACAACAGCGACGTCGCCCGCTCGCAGGTCAATTTCACCATATTTCCCGAAAGCGTCGGCACCGGCCAGGGCCGCATCGATGCCTTCCTGCGCTCCGACGCGGTGTTCGATGCCGCCGACAGCCCTGAGATCCAGTTCCGCTCGACCAGCGTGACCCGCACCAGCGACACCACGGCGCTCGTCAGCGGCCGGCTGACGGCGCGCGGCAAGACGTTTCCGGAAGAGTTCACGGCCCAGCTTGGCGACCTCAAGGCCGGCACGATAAAATTCCATGTCACCGGCAAGGTGCTCAGGTCACGCTACGGCATGGACGTCGGCACGCCTATCTATTCCAACATCGTCGACTTCGACATGACGCTGACGGGCAAACGGGGCTAGCCCCTTGCAGAACCCTAGCACCCGCATTGGCTTTTCCTGAGATTTCGGGCAAACCTCGTCGCCTGCAATCGCTATGGAGAAGCCTGATGTTCCGATGGGGTGTGTTGTCGACGGCCAAGATCGGCCGCGAGCAGTTGTTGCCGGCAATGGTCGACGCGGAGAACGGTGTTCTGTCGGCGATTGCCAGCCGCGACCTGTCGAAGGCCAAGGCCCTGGCTGAGCGTTTCGGCGCGCGCCATGCCTTCGGCTCCTATGAGGACCTGCTCGCCTCCAGCGAGGTCGACGGCGTCTACATCCCGCTGCCGACCTCCCAACACGTCGAATGGGCGGCCAAGGCGATCGAGGCCGGCAAGCACGTGCTGGTCGAAAAGCCGCTGGCGCTCGACGCCAAGGACATTCTGCCGCTGATCAAGCTGCGCGATGCCAAGAAGGTGCTGGTCTGCGAGGCCTTCATGGTCATCTACCACCCGCAATGGATCAAGGTGCGCGATCTCATCGCCAGCGGCGCCATCGGCCGCCTGCGCCACGTCCAGGGCGCCTTCTCCTATTACAACGTCGACCCCAACAACATGCGCAACAAGCTCGATCTCGGCGGCGGCGCGCTGCCCGACATCGGCGTCTACCCGACCGTCTCGACGCGCTTTTCCACCGGCAAGGAGCCGCTGCGCGTCCAGGCGACGATTGAGCGCGACAAGACATTCGGCACCGACATCTATTCCTCGATCCGCGCCGATTTCGGCGACTTCGAGCTGTCCTTCTACCTGTCGACGCAGATGGCGGCGCGCCAGGTCATGGTGTTCCATGGCGAGAAGGGGTTCATCGAGGTGTTTTCGCCCTTCAACGCCGGGCTCTATGACCATCACCGCGTCGAACTTCACAACCAGAACCACACGGAGGCGCAGGTATTCCGCTTTCCCGGCACCCAGCAGTACCGGCTGGAGGTCGAGACCTTCGCGCGGGCCGCACAGGGCGGCAAGGAGCGGGTCTTCACGCTGGAAGAATCCGTGCTCAACCAGAAGGTTATCGACGCCATCTTCCGCGCCGGTAGCAAGGACGGTTGGGAGGCCGTCTAGCCTGCCCTTTGTTCGACGCAATTCCGGACGGAAGACCGTTTCACGCTTTTCCTGGAATTGCTTTAGCTGGCAAATGGGGAGGGGAAAGATGGTTGACGATGCGGACGTGATCATTGTCGGCGCCGGCCTTGCCGGGCTGGTCGCCGCCGCCGAGCTTGCCGAGGCCGGCAAGAAAACCGTCATCGTCGACCAGGAACCGGAACAGTCGCTCGGCGGCCAGGCGTTCTGGTCGTTCGGCGGGCTCTTCCTCGTCGATTCGCCCGAGCAGCGGCGCATGCGCATCCGCGATTCGCATGACCTGGCGCTCGAGGACTGGCTGGGCACCGCCGCTTTCGACCGCCCGGAAGATTACTGGCCGCGCAAATGGGCCGAAGCCTATGTCGGCTTCGCCGCCGGCGAGAAGCGCTCATGGCTGATGCAGCGTGGCCTGAAATTCTTTCCCGTCGTCGGTTGGGCCGAGCGTGGCGGTGGCAATGCCATCGGCCATGGCAATTCGGTGCCGCGCTTTCACGTCACCTGGGGCACCGGCCCCGGCGTGCTTGAACCCTTCGTCCAGCGCGTCCGCGAAGCCGAGAAAAGCGGGCTGATTCGCTTCAAATTCCGCCACAGGGTCAACGAATTGACCCGCACGGGTGCCACCGTCGACGGCGTGCGCGGCGACATCCTGCAGCCAAGCACCGTCGAGCGTGGCCACAAGAGCTCGCGCGACATTTCAGGCGATTTCGAGCTTCATGCGCAAGCCGTGATCGTCGCCTCCGGCGGCATTGGCGCCAATCACCAGCTTGTGCGGGAAAACTGGCCGCAGCGGCTGGGCGCGGCACCCGAGCGCATGATCACGGGCGTGCCCGACCATGTCGACGGCCGCATGCTGGCGATCACCGAAGCGGCCGGCGGCAGCATCATCAATCGCGACCGCATGTGGCACTATGTCGAGGGCATCAGGAACTGGGCACCGATCTGGACCGATCATGCGATCCGCATCCTGCCCGGCCCGTCGTCGCTGTGGCTCGATGCCAGGGGCAAGCGCCTGCCGGTGCCGCTCTATCCCGGCTTCGACACGCTGGGCACGCTCAACCACATCATGAGCACCGGCTTCGACTATTCCTGGTTCATCCTGACCAGGAAGATCATCCAGAAGGAGTTCGCGCTGTCGGGCTCCGAACAGAACCCCGACCTGACCGGCAAGAGCTGGCGTCAGGTGCTCGGCCGCGCCACGTCGGGCATTCCGGGCCCGGTGAAGGCGTTTATGGAGAAGGGCGAGGATTTCATCGTCGAGGCCGACCTGCCGAAGCTGGTCGCCCGCATGAACGCGCTGGCCGGCGGCGAGCCGCTGCTCGAACTCGCAAAGGTCGAACGCGAGATCCGCGCCCGCGACCGGCAGCTCGACAATCCGTTCTCCAAGGACATGCAGATCACTGCGTTGCGTGGTGCGCGTGCTTACCTTGGCGACAAACTGATCCGCACGGCCAAGCCACATAAAATGCTCGACCCGGCAAACGGTCCGCTGATCGCGGTCCGCCTCAACATCCTGACCCGCAAGACGCTGGGCGGCCTGGAGACCGATCTCGACAGCCGTGTACTGGGTGCCGACGGCCAGCCGGTGGCGGGGCTTTATGCCGTTGGCGAGGCCGCAGGTTTCGGTGGCGGCGGTGTGCATGGCTATGCGGCGCTCGAAGGCACGTTCCTCGGCGGCTGCATCTTTTCCGGCCGCAGCGCCGGCCGGGCGGCGGCCGCCGCGGTGGCGTGAAACAGCGCCGCGGCGGTCCGATTTCCCGCTTGGGGGCCACATACGCCCAGGCGATAAACATATGACTTTTTTATATTTTTCAGTTTTCGGCCGCCTCGAATACAAATGCGGATGCTTTTATCTTTCTGAGTGCAGCCGGTCCTGAGCCGCTGCAGGCAGTCACCACCTCGTGACGACAGTTAAGAAAGAAGGAAGTCTTCGATGTACCTCTCGGACGGGCTCTATCTGCCCACCCATCGTCCGCTGCCGGCGTCGCAGCTTGAGCAAGCGCGGCGTGCTGCCAACAACAATCGCCGGCCGGTCAGCCTGGTCGCGCCCTTCACTCCGACATTGTGGCTCCTGGTCGCCGGCGGCTTGCTGGTCGCCGCCACCATCGCTGCTCAAGTTTCCTGATCGCAAAGCAGAAGAATATCATGCAACGTTCTCATATCCCCCCTGACGGAAACGCCCTTCACCGTTTCGTGGTTGGGCGCGACGACGAAGGCCACTGGATCGCGCGCGACGAAGAAGGCATGACCGGCGGTGTTTTCGCCGACAGGACCTCGGCTGTTCGTTTCGCCACGATGGAAAGCGGTCATCAGGCCGGCGCGATACGCTTCGCTCCGGCGAGCGTGTGCCTTTCCCTGTTCAACTGATCCTGTTTCCGGCTGCTTTCACCTTTCCGGAACGGTCTGACCATGGACACGTCCAACACTGCCGATCTGGCCGGATTGTTCGATCTTCTCCCGCATGTCGGCAGGCTGATCGAACACCAGCTGTGGGAGGCCGCACGCGGCCTGTCGCTCGACAGATCGTCCCGGCAAGGCCGGCGGTTTGCCGGCCTGGTCGAGGCCGGCGCCACGCTCGGCGCCGTCCTCCTGCTCGTCGCCCTGTCGAAACCGGAGCGCTCGGTTTCGTCGCTCAGCAGGACCGGCGAGCGATGGGTTTGCACCATTCAAACCCCGCCTGTAGCGACGCCAGGCAACGCCTGCATAGCCGAAGCGGACCACACCGATCTGGCTGCAGCGGTGCTCTCGGCTTTGCTTCTTTCGCACCTCGAACAGGCGGCGTCCCCAAACAATCACCAAGGAGAATTTGATTGCCATGACACCCGAACAAGCACGAATGCGCCTGACCGGAGCGATGACCGCGCTGGTAACGCCGTTCACCGACGGCGAGGTCGACCTGAAGCAACTGACCACGCTGCTGCGCTGGCAGATCGAACAAGGGATCAACGGGCTGGTGCCGTGCGGCACCACCGGTGAGTCCCCGACCTTATCGTGGGAGGAGCGCCTCGACATCATCGCGCTCTGCGTGAAAATTGCCGCGGGCAGGGTGCCGATCATCGCCGGCACCGGGACGAACAGCACCGAGACGACGATTGCTCTTTCGACAGCCGCCGAGGCTTTCGGGGCCGACGCTGCCCTCATCGTCACGCCCTACTACAACAGGCCGAGCCAGGAGGGGATTTTCCGCCACTTCGAAGCCATCGCCAGCAAGGTCAAGATACCGATCATCGTCTACAACGTCCCGGCCCGTACCGGTGTCGACCTGTCGCAGGAGACGGTCGAGCGCCTGGCGCAGGTTCCAACCATCGTCGGCATCAAGGACGCCACCGGCGATGTGAACCGCCTGTCCTCGCTTCCTGCCGTGCTGAGGCGCCGCTTCATCTGTCTGTCCGGTCACGACGCGACGTCGTTCGGCTTCAACACCATGGGCGGGCGTGGCACGACCTCCGTGGTCTCCAACGTCGCCCCGCGACTGTGCGTCGAGATGCATGATGCCTGCCGGCAAGGCGACCACCACACCGCTCGGGCCATCCATCATCGCTTGCGGCCACTCATCGCGGCGCTCGAGCTGGAGAGCAATCCGGTACCGGTCAAATACGCCCTGCACCTGGCGCTGGGGCTGAGCCCGGACGTCCGCTTGCCAATGACCCCTGTCCGTCCTGAAACCGCAACGGCAATTCGAGAGGCGATGGTGACTTTGAACGAGGGTGGACCCAGCGCAATGCAATCAGGACGGATTGCGGTCGCGACTGCTCAGCAGCGGTTTTGACGGAGCGGCCTTCCCGTCGGCGGCATAAACCAGGCCCGGTTGGACGATCCATTCGCCAGCCCGCAGCGCTTCGACATCGAAGCGCCCATCGGCGTCGCGCGTTGCAACGCCGACATAGCGATATCGGGATCCGCTCGCATCGATGACCGTATCGGCGATCGGATGGCCGGCGAGCCGGCCGATGATCGCGCCTTGTTCTCTGAGGTCTGCCAGGACAAAATATTCCGTCGGCACCCTGCGGCTGACCCTGGAGGTCAGCCAGACTGAATGTGATCTCATGGTCCTTGAAGCCAGTCTGTCGTTCCGGCCGCCAGTCGAGCGGTTGGGAAGTACATAGTCGCTGGCCGCATAGGAATTCGAGACCAGGTTTTGGCCTGAATTATATACGCCGCATATGGATGACGGCGCTCAGGGGACCCATTCGCCCGTTCCCAAAGCGGCTACCGCATCGACGATCCGCGTAAAGCTGGCGCGGGCGCGGGCGACCGTGTGCCGGGCTCGCAGATAGCCATGCACCAGCCCAGCTTCCTCGAACCAATATGCCCGTCCGCCGGCGGCGGCGACGCGTGCGCGATAGGCCTCGCCGTCTGACGACAGCGGGTCGCACTCGGCAGTGATCAGCACCGTCGGCGGCAGATTGGCGAAGTCGGCGTCGGCGAGCGGCGACAGCGTGATGTCACCGGTCCTATCCACGCCGCCGGTGCGGATGTTCTTGTAGAACTCGAGATCGCGCACGGTCAGCATCGGCGCCTCGGCATGCGTCACATAAGAACCGCGCGAGCGGTCGCCGCCGAGGCCGGGATAGATCAGCACCTGGCCAATCGGCTTGCGCTGATGGCCGCGTGTCGCATGGCTGACGGCAGCGGCAAGATTGCCGCCGGCGCTGTCGCCGCAAAGCACGACGGGATGCTCGCGATTGGCGGTGGCCCATTCGAAGGCGCTCATCACGTCGTCGAAGGCCGCCGGATGCAGGTGCTCCGGCGCCAGCCGGTAGTCGACCGAGACCACCTCATAGCCGGTGCGGGCGCAGAGCTCGGCGCAGACATCGTCATGGCTATCCAGCCCGCCGAGGATGAAGCCGCCGCCATGGAAATAAAGCGCCGTCGCCGCTGCCTGCGGCGCGCTTCGGTAGACGCGGATCGGGATGTCGTGCGTGGGCGCGGCAATGGCGGAGGTTTCGACCGCAACACCCTCGGGATAGCCGGCAAAGAATTCGCGGCACATGCGGTCATAGATCTCGCGCTGCTGTGCGATCGTGTAGTCGATCGTATCAGGCGGATAATAGGAATTGGTTCGCTCGATGAAGGCCCAGGTCTCGGCGTCGATGAGGGCTTTGTAGTCGGTCATGGGGCCGCCACTACTTCCCCTTCCACACCGGCTCGCGCTTTTCGGCGAAAGCGCGAAAACCTTCCATATTGTCTTCGGAGCCGTAGAGGGCATCGACGGTCGGCAACTGGCGGCGCGTTACCTTGTTCATCGCGTCCTGGAAGGTCAGCGCCTCGGCCACCCGCGCCGTCTCCTTGATCGCGGCAAACACCAGCGGCGGGCCGCCGGCGAGCAGCCGGGCGATCTCCCAGACGCGGTCCTCGAGCTTCTCCTTGGGCAGCACCTCGTTGACCAGGCCCCAGCGATGCCCCTCCGCGACGTCCATCCAGCGGCCGGTGAGCAAAAGGTCCATGGCGACATGATAGGGGATGCGCTTCGGCAATTTGATCGTCGCGGCATCGGCCAGCGTGCCGGCGCGGATCTCGGGCAGCGCGAAAGAGGAATGATCGGAGGCGTAGATGAGGTCGCACGACAACGCCAGCTCGAAGCCGCCGCCCACCGCCATGCCGTTGACGCAAGCGATGACCGGCTTGTTGAGGTCGCGCAGTTCCTGCAGCCCGGCAAAGCCGCCGACGCCATAGTCGCCGTCGACCGCATCGCCGCCGGCAGCCGCCTTCAGATCCCAGCCGGCGCAGAAGAACTTGTCGCCGGCGGTCTTGACGATGGCAACGCGCAGATCCGGATCGTCGCGGAATGCCTTGAACGTCTCGCCCATCAGCCGCGAGGTCTTGAGGTCGATGGCGTTGGCCTTGGGCCGGTCGAGCGTGACCTCGAGGATGGTGCCCTCGCGACGGGTCGAAATGACGTCAGACATTCTTCTTGTCTCCCAGCACCAGCAGCGCGTCGGCGATCCAGGCGCCCTTGCCCTCTGTGCAGACGATCAGCGGGTTGATGTCGAGTTCCTCGATCTCGCCGGCATTCTGCTGCACGAAGGCGGCAATGCCCGAGATAGCCTCGATGGCTGCGGCGACGTCGGCTTTCGGCCGGCCGCGATAGCCTTCGAGCAGCGGGAACAGTTTGAGGCCGCGCAACGCCGCCTCGATGTCGTCGCCAGTTGCCGGCAGCATCAGCGTGACGCTGTCGCGCAACAGCTCGACCAGCACGCCGCCGGTGCCCAGCGTCATCACCGCGCCGAACATCGGATCACGGGTGAAGCCGACGATCAGTTCGGCGACGCCGTCGCGCACCATGCGTTCGACATAGAGGCCGGTGCCGAGCGGCAGCAGGTCATGCGCTGCCGTGCTGACGGATTCGGCGTCCTTGAGGTTGAGCCTGACAGCACCGACCTCGGATTTGTGGGTGACGCCCAGCGCCTTCAGCGCCACCGGAAAGCCGAGCGCCATCGACGAGATCACCGCCTCGACCGCATTGGCGGCGCGTTCGCCCTTAGGCACCGGCAGGCCGGCCTTGATCAGCCGCGATTTCGCCTCGGCCTCGTCGGGCGTGATGTGGTCGCCACCGGGCGCGCCGGAGGCGGATGTGTCGATCGGCTGCGCCTGCGGTTCGCGCCATGCCCAGCCGATGAAGGCTGCCGCCTGGGCGGCGTCCATGGCCTCGGAAATGCCGAACAACGGCACCATGCCACGCGCCATCAGTCCGGCCGTGTACTCCTCCGGCAAGTTCTCGGGCAGCGAGGAGACTATGGCGCCTTGCGCCCTGTTGGTCTTCAGCGCCGATTCGAAGGCGCGCAATGTCGCCCACCAGTCGGTGTCCGAGCAGCGGTCGGGGCGCGGGAAGTCCAGCACCAGCATGTTGAGGTCGAAGCCGCCCGACACCATGGCGGTGAAGGTGGCGGTCATCGCCGGCTCGTTGTTCCAGATGAAGGTGTGGTAATCGAGCGGGTTGGCCACCGCCACCAGCGGCCCGAGCGTCGATTTGACATGAGCGCGGTGCGAACCGGTCAGTTCAGGGAAATTGACCCAGCGACCTTCTGCGCTGTCGGCCATGACAGACGCCTCGCCGCCCGAGCAGCTCATCGACGACAGACGATAACCCGGCAAGGGTCCGGTGACATGCAGCAGCTTCAGCGCCTCGATGAAGGCGGGAATGGAATCGACACGGGCAATGCCCAGCCGCCTCAGGAAGGCGCCCGAGGCCGCGTCCGAGCCGGCCAGCGAGGCGGTGTGCGAGACTGTCGCCTGCCGCGCCTGTTCGGAACGTCCGACTTTCATGGCGATGATCGGCTTCTTCAGCTCGCGTGCCCGGGCCGCCAGCCGTTCGAAGCCGGCTACCGAATCGAAGGCCTCAATGTGCAGCCCGAGCGACGTGACCCGCTCGTCCTCGATCAGGCCAAGCGCCATTTCGGACAGGCCGGTCTGCGCCTGGTTGCCGGCAGTCATCAGGAAGGCGATCGGCAGGCCGCGCTTCTGCATCGTCATGTTGATGGCGATGTTGGACGATTGGGTGATGATGGCGACGCCTTTGCCGCCCTCGGACAGCCTGATGCCGCCATGCTGGTCGGGCCACAGGAGTGCGCCGTCGGCATAGTTGATCAGGCCATAGCAATTAGGCCCGATGATCGGCATCTGGCCCGCCGCCGAGACCAGCTCGGCCTGCAGCCGCTCGCCGTCGTCGTCATAGGCCTCGGTCTCGAGGAAGCCTGCGGCAAAGCAGACGGCGCCGCCGGCGCCGCGTTCGGCCAGCGCCTTGACCACCTCGATGGTCAGGTGGCGGTTGACGCCGACAAAGGCGGCGTCCGGCGCGCCGGGCAGGTCGGCTACCGAACGATAGGCCTTGCGGCCGGCCACCTCGTCCTTGGTCGGGTGCACCGGCCAGATATCGCCTGCAAAGCCCATCTTGATCGACTGCGCGACGACGGCGGCGGCCTGCGCGCCACCGAAGACAGCGATCGACTTCGGCCGCAGGAGACGTTCGAGTTTATGCATGATGGTTTTCTCGTTGGAGCATGATCTCAGAACAAACGAGATCGTTTGTCCAAGAAAACCGGATTCCACTTTTCGCGATCATGCTCAGGCTCCAAACGGGCGCAGCAGAGCCCGTGAAATGATGTGGCGCTGGATCTCGGACGTGCCTTCCCAGATACGCTCGACGCGCGCGTCGCGCCAGATTCGCTCCAGCGGCAGGTCGTCCATCAGCCCCATGCCACCATGGATCTGGATCGCTTCGTCGGCGACGAAGGCAAGCATTTCGGTGGCCTTCAGTTTGGCCATGGCCATGTCCTGATCGGTGACGGTGCCCTGATCGTACTTCCAGCCGGCTTCGAACACCATCAGGTCAGCCGCCTTCAGTTCCGTCGCCATGTCGGCAAGCTTGAACGACACGCCCTGGAACTTGCCGATCTGCTGGCCGAACTGCTGGCGCTGGGCGGCATATTCGACGGCATGGCCAAGTGCCCGCTCGGCGCGGCCGAGGCAGGTGGCGCCGACCTGCAGCCGGGTGGCACCGAGCCAGGAATTGGCGACGTCAAATCCCTTGTGGACTTCGCCGAGCACCTGGCTTGCCGGAAGCCGGCAATCATCGAATTCGAGGATGGCGTTGGTGTAGCCGCGATGCGAGACGTTGCGATAGCCGTCGCGCACGGTAAAGCCCTTGGTACCCTTGTCGACGAAGAAGGCGGTGATCTTCTTGCGCTTGCCGCGCGGCGAATCCTCTTCGCCCGAGGCCATGAAGACGATGGCGAAATCGGCGAGATCGGCATGGCTGATGAAGTGCTTGGTGCCGTTCAGCACCCAGTCGTCGCCATCCTGCACCGCGGTCGCCTTCATGCCGCGCAGATCGGAACCGGCGCCCGGCTCGGTCATCGCCAGGCAGTCCCATTTCTCGCCGCGGATGCAAGGGAACAGATATTTTTCGCGCTGCTCCGGCGTGCCGGCCAAAAGGATGTTGGAAGGGCGCGCCACGCAGGTCCAATGCAGGGCATAGTTGGCGCGGCCGAGCTCCTTTTCATAAAGCAGCCAGGTCACCGTATCGAGCCCGGCGCCACCGACATCCGCCGGCATGTTGGCAGCATAGAGCCCGGCTTCGATCGCCTTGACCTTGATCTCCTCGATCAGTTCGCGGCGCAGCACGCCGGTGCGCTCGACCTCGCGCTCATGCGGATAGAGCTCGTTTTCGACGAAGGCACGCGTCGTCTCGACGATGAGCTTCTGTTCCTCCGACAGCCCGAAATCCATGGGGTCAGCCCTTCTTCTTGCCGGTCTTTTTCTTCGGCTTGCTTGCCTTGGCCTTCTCTGCCGCCTTGGAGGCGGTCGGCTTCTTCGCCGCAAGCTTGGCCAACTGCTTGGTATAGTCCTTGTGCAAGGCGCCAGCGCCCCAGCCCTTGCCTTTGTTCTGCTTCGACAGCGCGTCCATGATCGCGACCAGATTGTCGTCGCGGATCTTTTCCAGCTCGCGGATCGACAGCCCATGCGCCTGGTCGTCCGACTGCGTTGCGATCAGGTCGACCAATTCGTCGTTGAACTCTGGCACGTCCATCAGCTTGGTCCACGGCCATTTCAGGCACGGACCGAACTGCGCCATGAAGTGGCGCATGCCGGCCTCGCCGCCGGCGACGCGATAGACCTGGAACATGCCCATCTGCGCCCAGCGCAGGCCGAAGCCATAGCGCATGATGTCGTCGAGTTCCTCGACCGTGCAGATGCCGTCCTTGATCAGCCACAGCGCCTCGCGCCATGCCGCTTCGAGCAGGCGGTCGCCGACGAAGGCTTCGATTTCCTTGCGGATGACGACCGGTTTCATGCCGATCGAGGCGTAGATCTCCTTGGCGACTTCGATTGCTTCGGGAAAGGTCTGCTCGCCACCGACGATCTCGACCAGCGGCAGGAGATAGACCGGGTTGAACGGATGGCCAACGACTAACCGCTCAGGGTGCTTCTTCATCGCCACCTGCATGTCGGTCGGCTTGATGCCGGAGGTGGAGGAACCGACAATGGCGTTGGCAGATGCATGGACATCGATCTCGGCCAGCACGCGGTGCTTGAGGTCGAGTCGTTCCGGCACGCTTTCCTGGATGAAATCGGCGTCGGCCACCGCCTCGGCGATGGTCTTGGCGAAGGTCAGCCGGCCCTCTTTCGGCAGGCCGCCGGGCACCATCTGCTTATAGGCGCGGCGCGCTCCCTTCATCACTTCGCTGACCTTGCGCGACGCCTCCGGATCGGGATCGAAGATAGATACGTCGATGCCGTTGAGCAGCAGGCGTGCCACCCAGCCGGCGCCGATGACACCGCCGCCGATGGCGGCCGCCTTGTTGATGATGCTCATGCTGGGGCTCCGGTTCTCTTGGTGGCAGTTTCGGGATCGATGAGGGGCTCGCGCTCGCCGGCACGGATCACGGAAGCGTCGTAGGCCTTGCGGGCAAAGACTTCGAGCACGAAGGGCCGGAAGAATTCGATCGGCAGCGTGTCATAGTCGGGGTCGAAGCTCGATTGGTCCCAGCGTTCGCAAAACGCATCGCAATCGTCGAAATAGGCGTGGCCGGCGAAGCGGTCGCGGGCGTGGCGGTCGCCGCCAAGATAATGGGCATAGTAGAGCCGCTGGAAGTCGCCATGCTTCTCCACCACCCATGTGCATTGCTCGCGCACGAACGGTTTCAGGATCGAAGCGGCGTATTCATCGTGATTGTAGGGCGCGTAGATGTCGCCGATGTCGTGCAGCAGCGCGCAGGCGATCCAGTCGGTGTCGGCGCCATCGCGCCAGGCGCGCGTCGCCGCCTGCAGCGAATGGCCGAGCCGGGTGATCTTGTAGCCCGACAGGCCTTCATCGAGCTGGACCAGCGCGTCGAGCAGCCGCTCGCCGGTCCTGGCCGCATAGTCGATCTCATGCGCGGTCAGAAACTCGTAGTCCTGCCTGTCGCCATCCTTCATCGCGGTGAACTTGACGGTAGTCATGCCGACCTCCCAGCGATTGAGTTATGCCGCTATCGGCGCCCGCTTGGTCAGGTTCAGCTTCTTGCGCACGTCTTCGGGCCCGAGGATCCTGGCGCCCAGATTGGTGACGATACTGGCGGCGCGCTCGACCAGCTGCGCATTGGTTGCCAGCACGCCCTTGTCGAGCCACAGATTGTCTTCCAGCCCGACGCGGACATTGCCGCCGGCAAGCACCGCTGCGGCTGCATAGGCCATCTGGTTGCGGCCGATGGCAAAGGCCGACCAGTTCCAGGTCGACGGCACATTGTTGACCATGGCCATGAAGGTGTTGAGGTCGTCAGGCGCACCCCACGGCACGCCCATGCAGAGCTGCACCAGGGCATCGGGGTTCAGCACCTTTTCCTCGACCAGCTGCTTGGCGAACCACAGATGACCGGTGTCGAAGGCCTCGATCTCCGGCTTGACGCCGAGCGCCGTCATCATGCCGCCCATGGCGCGCAGCATGCCGGGGGTGTTGGTCATGACATAGTCGGCCTCGGCGAAATTCATGGTGCCGCAGTCGAGCGTGCAGATTTCCGGCAGGCACTGGCGCACATGTTCCATGCGGTTGGTGGCGCCGCCCATGTCGGTGCCTTTTTCATTCAGCGGCAGCGGTGCTTCGGGCGAGCCGAACACCATGTCACCGCCCATGCCGGCGGTCAGGTTCAGGATGACGTCGACGTTTGCCGCGCGGATGCGCTCGGTCACCTCGCGGTAGAGATGCACGTCGCGACGAGGTTTGCCTGTTTCGGGGTCGCGCACATGGCAATGCACGATCGCGGCACCTGCCTTAGCCGCGTCGATGGCCGAATCGGCGATCTGCTTGGGCGAGCGCGGCACATGCGGGCTGCGGTCCTGCGAGCCACCGGACCCAGTCACGGCACAGGTAATGAAGACCTCACGGTTCATCGCGAGCGGCATCGAATTCTCCTCCCAATCGAAACAACCATGCATGCCGCCCAAAAGTGGCAACCGGTTTTGGGACACCGACATGCATAAGAACCAACCAACATTGCCTGACTTGCCGGAAACTGTTTTGCCTTTTACGAAGAGCATATGATAAAAAGCGAAAAACCTGACATCTTTCGCGCCGAGCGCTTGCCGCTCAAGGTGACCCTGTTGGTGTTTTCCGGCTCGTCCATCATGTGCGTCGCGTCGGCCGTCGATCCCTTGCGTGCCGCCAACCGCATCTCCGGCGAGACCCTCTTCGATTTCAAGCTGGTCTCGATGACCGGCGAGGCTCCGGTCACCACGTGCGGCCTGCCGGTGGCGGTCAGTGGCCGCTTCGACGCGGCCGATCCAGCCGACGTGCTTGTCGTCGTCGCCGGCTTCGGCACCCAGAACTACGCAACGTCGGCTCTGTTGTCAGGCCTGCGCCGGGCGGCACGGACGGCGCGTGCCTGCGGCGGCGTCGAGGCCGGTACCTGGCTGGTGGCGCGCGCCGGCCTGCTGGAAGGGCGCAGCGCCACCACCCACTGGGAGGACATGGAGGATTTTGCGTCGGCCTTTCCCGGCGTCGATGTCCGCCCGGACCGCTATGTCATCGACGGACCGGTCTTCACCTCAGGCGGCGCGTCGCCGACCTTCGACCTGATGCTGCATCTCATTCGCACGCGACTCGGCATGGCCGTCGCGCTCGATGTCGCCAGCGTCTTCATCTACGACCAGGCACGCGCCGCCACCGATGCCCAGCCGTTGGTCTCGCTCGGCCGGCTCGATGGCTACGATCCACGGCTGGCGCAAGCCATCCGATTGATGGAATCGCATGTCGACCAGCCGCTGACCATAGAAGCGGTGGCCAAGCGCGCCGGCGTGACGGCGCGGACACTGGAAAGCATCTTTCGCAAGTCGATCGGCGAGACGCCGGGTGCCTACTATCTCAGGCTTCGGCTGGGGGCGGCGCGCCGGCTGGTGGTCGACACCCGGGTGGCTATGGCCGATATTGCCGGGCGGACCGGATTTTCGTCCGCCGCGGCGTTTTCCAGAGCGTTTTCGAGAGCTTTTGGCGCGGCGCCAGTCAGAGTACGGCGCGGTTGGTGAGTATCCAGTCGGTCGCGGCCGCGAGGTCATCTACCACCGCCGTGGGCGCCGGATTGAAACGTGTTTCGTCGTTTGGGCGATACTTGCCTGTCCGCACAAGCAGCGCCGCACCAAGCCCGGCGCGCAGCGCGCCGGCGACATCGCTCTCGGCATCGTCGCCGACCATGACCGCATCGGCGGCCGAGCAGTTCATATTGGCAAGCGCCGAAAGAAAGAAATCCGGTGACGGCTTGCCGAGCACGACAGGGCTTCGGCCACTGGCGAATTCGAGGGCGGCAACGAAGGCGCCCGTGTCGAGGCTGAGCAGACCGTCTGCATCCTTGAAGGTGCGATTGGTGGCGAGCGCCACAAAATCGGCACCGGCCACCAGCTCGCGGAACGCCCGGTTGAGCCTGGCATGATCGAAGGCTTCGCCTGCATCTCCAACGATGACGGCCCGCCCATTTGCGCCATCCAGTCCGGAAAACTCAGGCTCCAGGTTGGGATGGACGAGCAGATGCGGTGTGAGGCCGTGCCTGCGCAGCCATTCGACGGCGGCACGCGCCGGCGTCAGCAATTCCTCTTCTCCAACCTCGACGCCGAGGGCGGTAAGTTGCGCGATGATTGCCTTGTGTGGTGAGCGAGTTGTGTTGCTGACAAAGCGGAGCGGCAAGCCCGCATTGCGCAGGCGATCGATTGCCGAGACAGCGCCCGCTATCGGGGTGTCGCCATTGTAGACGACACCCAAAAGGTCCAGAAGCACCGCGCGTACCATCGGCGAAGGATGACGAAACAGGCTCCGTTCGTCAAACCACAGGGACCTTCAAGCGACATCGCGGCTTTCGTGGACAATGCGCGAGCGCATGCTCTTGGCCAGCACTGTTTCAAGTCGCGCAGCAACCGCGCGATCCCATTCGTTTGTGCGCTGCGTGCCGTCTTTCGGATGCGGCATTGCCATCAGCCGGTCGATGATCGATCCGGCCTCGCCAGGTGAGAGCAGGGCGTCGATTTCACGTTCGTTCTGCATATCGGTTCGCCTCCATCTTCCTCTCCCGCCACGAGCCAGTCTTATACGAGATACGTGACGGCAGTTTGAAGGCAAGAGCGAGGTCATTGAGGGGCGGCAAAGGGCCGAACCGTGTCGTCGGAGCCAGCCTTGCGCAAAGCCGTTCCCGCGTCTGGCCAGGCCAGGTCGGAGAGGTCTACAGCCGCTTGTCGAACAGCACGGTGGTGAAGCCGCTGTCCCATTCGTCGTCGGGGTAGCGATCTTTCTCGACATAGCCAACCGCTTTGTAGAGCGTCTGGCTGCGCAGATTGAACGTGTCGGTTTCCAGCCGCGCCTGCGCAAATCCGGCGGCGCCAATCGCCTGTTCGGCATGGGAAAGCAGCTTGCGGCCGACGCCTTGCCCTTGGCGCGACGCCATGACGTGCAGGGCTTCGATGAAGTCCGCGCGCCAATGGATCAGGCCGGCGACGTCGCCATCGATCTCGGCAACGGCAAATTCCGGCCAGCTCTGGTCGACGTAGCGCCCGCCAGTATCCAATTCGACGTAGTGCTGCGCCGATTCCTCGGTGATGTTCGGCAGCCAGGTGCCTTGGAATGTTTCCTGCAGCACCTGCTTCAACGCCGGGATGTCGGTTGCCAGCGCCCGGCGCACGATGATTCGATCCTCTGCCATCTCCTCCTCCTGCCAGCCGCCGCTTCGCCTTTTCGGCGGCGCGGCACCTTGAACTCGCACGGGCCAACAAAGATCCGTGACTAGCAGAAGGCGACCACGGCTGCTTTCAGCCAGAGGTGGTGGATGTCGGTCCAGAGGTCAGGCTTCACACGTACCGGTTGACGATGTTTTCCAGCAGTTCCTGGCGGCCGGACCTTGGCTGTGGCTCGATCTTCTTCTTGACGACGCGCTCGGCGATCTCTTCCAGCGTGCGCTTGCCCGACAGCATCGCCTTGCCCTCGGCCGTGTTCCAGCCGGCGTAGCGCTCTGCCAGTGGCGCCGACAGCGCCTTGTCCTCGACCATGCGGGCTGCGGCTTTCAGGCCGCGCGCGCACGAATCCATGCCGCCGATGTGGCCGATCAGCAGATCCTGCGGATCGAGCGACTGGCGCCGCAGTTTGGCATCGAAATTGGTGCCGCCGGTCTTGAAGCCGCCGGCCTGCAGGACCTGGTAGTAGGCCAATGCCATTTCCGGCACGTTGTTGGGGAACTGGTCGGTATCCCAGCCCGACTGGTAGTCGTTGCGGTTCATGTCGATCGAACCGAAAATACCGAGCGCATTGGCCAGCGCCAGCTCGTGCTCGAAGGAATGGCCGGCCAGGATGGCGTGGCCCTGCTCGATGTTGACCTTGACCTCCTTCTCCAGCCCGAAACGCTTGAGGAAGCCATAGACCGTCGCGACATCATAGTCGTACTGGTGCTTGGTCGGCTCCTGCGGCTTCGGCTCGATCAGGATCGTGCCCTTGAAGCCTATTTTGTGCTTGTAGTCGACGACCAGGCTGAGGAAGCGGCCGGCCTGTTCCTGCTCGCGGGCAAGGTCGGTGTTGAGCAGTGTCTCATAACCCTCGCGGCCGCCCCACAGCACGTAATTCTCGCCCTTCAGCCGCTTGGTGACGTCGATGCAGCTTTTCACCGTCGCCGCCGCATAGGCAAACACATCCGGATCGGGATTGGTGGCGGCGCCCGACATGAAGCGGCGATTGGAGAACAGGTTCGCCGTGCCCCACAAGAGCTTGACGCCGGTCTGCTTCATCTTGGTGGCGAAATAGTCCGCGATCTCGTCGAGGCGTGCTGCACTTTCGGAAAAGTCCTTGCCCTCCGGCCTCACGTCGGCGTCGTGGAAGCAGAAATAGGGCGCGCCGAGCAGCGAGAACATTTCGAAGGCGACATCGGCCTTGAGCTTCGCCAGTTCCATCGTGTCGACGCCGCCCGCTTTCGGGAACCACGGACGGTCGAAGGTCTGCCCGCCGAACGGGTCGCCGCCCGGCCAGGCGAAGGAATGCCAGTAGGCGACGGCGAAACGCAGATGGTCTTCCAGCCGCTTGCCGGCCACCACCTCGTCGGGATTGTAGAACCGGTAGGCCAGCGGATTGGTCGAATCCGGCCCCTCATACTTGATCTCTTTGATGTCGCCGAAAAATCCGCTGCTCATGATCTTTGTCCTCTCTCGAATAGTTCGCCCTGATTACCTCAGGCGTAATTGGTTTCGTTCTTCCGCCGGTCGAAAAGGCTCATGTCAAAACCATCAAACGAAGGAGACAGACCATGACCGACCTCATCAAGATCGCCGAAGGCTACATCAGCGCCTGGAACGAGAGCGACGCGGACCGCCGGGCCGAATTGCTCAAGGCGACCTTCACCGAAGACGTCAGCTATCGCGATCCGCTGATGCAGGGCGACGGCCATGCAGGCGTCGCGGCGCTGATCGATGGCGTCCAGCAGCGCTTTGCCGGCTTCCGGTTCACGCTGAAGGGCACGCCGGACGGTTTTGCCGACTCCATCCGCTTCTCGTGGAACCTCGGCCCGGAAGGCACTCCCTCCATCATCGAAGGCACCGACATCGGCGTCATCGAGAACGGCCGCTTGAAGAGCGTCACCGGCTTTCTCGACAAGGTGCCGGCGCAATAACGCCGCCCTGGCGGGCCGCGGCGTGGGCGAGAACGCACTCACGCCGTGGCCACCTTGATCGCCGGATACAGCGCCCGGTAGCGTTGATAGGCATCGGCATAGACGCCGCCGAGTGCCGCATCCGGTTCGATCGTGGCATCCGTCCTGGGTGCCGTGCAGATGCTGAGTGGATCGGCACCCGTCGCCGCGAGCAGGCCAAGCCGCGCCGCGCCGAAGGCGGCGCCGAAATCGCCATCGGCGGGAATATCGACGGGCAGGCCAAGCCCGGTGGCGATCGCTTTCAGCCAGTAGCGCGAACGCGAACCGCCGCCGATCGCCGTCACCCGCGTCAAGGTCGTGCCGGCTGTGGCGAGGGCCTCGAGACTGTCGCGGAAGGCGAAGGCGACGCCTTCGAGCACGGCCTGCGTCAGCACCACGCGGCTCGATTCATGCGCCAATCCCGTAAACGCGCCGCGGATGGCGGCATCATTGTAGGGCGTGCGCTCGCCCGACAGATACGGCAGGAAGGACACACCGCTCGGCGCCTTCAGCGTATCGCCGAGCTCGGCGGTCAGTTCGCCCGCGCCTTTGCCGGTGATCTCCGCCAGCCAGTTCAGCGAATCGGTCGCCGACAGGATGACGCCCATCTGATGCCAGGTGTTCGGCAGCGCATGGCAGAAGGTGTGGACGGCGCTTGCCGGGTTGGGCAGATAGGAAGCATTGGCGGCAAACAGCACACCCGATGTGCCGAGCGAGACAAAGGCGTGGCCTGCACCGACCGTGCCCATGCCGCATGCCGAAGCCGCATTGTCGCCGGCGCCGCCGGCGATCGGGATGCCAGCCTGCATGCCCCATCTCGAAGCCAATTCGCTGCGCAAGGCCCCGGCCTTCTCGGTACCCTCGACCAGCGACGGCATCTGCTTCTCGTCGAGCGATGTCGCTGCGAGCAAATCGGCACTCCAGTGCCGCTTGCCGACATCGAGCCAGGAGGTGCCGGCCGAATCCGACATTTCCGAAATGTACTCACCCGAAAGCCAGAGCCGCAGGAAATCCTTGGGCAGCAGCACTTTTGCGACCTGGGTGAAGACCGCCGGCTCGTTGTTCTTCACCCAGGCAAGTTTCGGCGCGGTGAAGCCTGGAAAGACGATGTTGCCGGTCAGCTGGCGAAAGCGCGGGTCGGCGTCCAGCGCCGCCGCCTCGGCATGGCTGCGCGTGTCGTTCCACAGGATGCAGGGCCGCAGCACCTCGTCGGCGGAATCGAGCAAGGTCGCGCCATGCATCTGTCCCGACAGGCCGATGCACTTCACCGCGGCGAGCTGGCTTGGGTGGGAAGCCTTCAGTTCGGCAATTGCTTCTTCGCAAGCGCGTATCCAGTGAGACGGATCCTGTTCCGACCAGCCCGGATGCGGCCGCGATACGTCGAGCGATGCATGACCGGAGCCGATGACAGTCTGCTCGGCATCGATCAGCAGCGCCTTGACGCCCGATGTCCCGAGATCGAGGCCGAGATACATGATTTCCTCCCCTGCCATTAATTTTTTCGGATCTCGAAAAAATCTGGCTTGGCCAGTTTTTAAGACAAGATCCGCTTCGGGTCAATTCTCCGACAAATCGGCGGCGCGCCGCGAAAGCAGCACTGACAGCGGACTGTCCGGCCGCGCCATCGAACGCTCGGCCGTGAGCGCCCTGGCGAGCGCGCCGTCGCCGGCCCGCAATGCCGCTTCGATCAGCGTCAGGTCGATGACGTCGCGCTGTGCGTGGCTGCCGCCGAAGCGGTTGGCGATCGCCCGGATCGGCCGTATCAGCTGCACGGTCTCGGTGTAGTTGGCCTCGCCGAATGCCTTGATTGCCAGCGTCAGCGGATGGCCGACATCCCGCGTGAAGGCAGAATTGTCGCCGCTGCCATGCATCGCCTCGCGCTGCGCCTCGAGCAATCCGCCGGCTCGCGCTGCGAGCCCAGCGCCGACATAGGCCATCATCGCGTGGGCGTCATTGAAGGCATAGTTGCCGGCGCCGGCCTTGTACCAGTTGTCAGCGAGCGCCGTCCAGCGGTCGCCGACATCGATGCCGCCGAGATGCAGCCGCCACAGGATCGCCGACGCATCGACCATGTTGAGCGCCAGCGTCGACGGCGTGCCGTAGATCGGTCCATCATAGAGCGCCAGCACCTGGTCGGTCTCACCGAGATCGTAGTGGAACAGCGCCAGGTGCCACCAATTGTGCACCTGCAGGAAGCTCTCCCTTGTCCAGGCCTCGGGATTGGCGCGCATCCAGGCGATGCCGTCCCTTTGCCGGCTTTGCATTTCCATGACATGCGCGACCGCATGCTGCGCCCAGCCGTCGCGCGGCTCTATCTCGACCGCCGCGCGGCCAAGCTTTTCGGCCCTGGTGTAGTCGCCCATTTCCTCCAGTCCGAAGGCCTGCATGCCGAGAATGCCATGATAACCGGGCATATCGCTCCGCCAGGACGGCAAAGCGCGGGCGATGCGGTCACGCAACATGCGCGCATTGCCTGTGAAGAAGTCGATCTGGTGCCCGACCTGCAGCGCCAGCGCGTCGAGCGGGGTCTCGATGGCGATATCCTCGAGAATCCTGGCGGCGTCATGCCAGCGCCCGTTGGCGAGGTGGCCGAGGGCCAAGACATGCGCCTCTTCGCGCGTCGTCGCGGCGAGCGGCAGCGCCGCCTCGTGGCAAGCCCTGGCTACCGCCGTCGCGTCGCGCTCGGTGGCGAGGCCGAAGAGATAGCCCTTGAAGACATGCGCCATGACGAAACCGGGATCCGCCGATATGGCACGGTCGATGGAGGCGACGGGATCGCCGATGAAGCACAGCAGTTCACGCACGGCCTGGCTGTAGGGCGTCAACCCCGCCTCCGTTGCGCCCGAAAGTGTTAGATCCAATGCGTCCCTGATGGCCATGCAATGTCCTTTGATCGGCTTGCGATGAGCCTCGATCCTTCGGCCCAAGGCGATCCTAAAGCACGGGCCACAGACTCGCCAACCACGCGCCGCGCCGGAACTATTTTAGTGGATTTTGTAGTTTATCAACCACGAGCCACAGATTAGGCTTCGTAAAAGCGAACAAATTGTGGCTTCATTGCGGCGCGGGTGGAGGGCTTGAAATCGCGATCTGAGAGGGGACGCGATGCAGAACTTTGAAATGAAGCTTCCGAACAGCCATTTGGAAGGGCGGGGCGACCCGATTGCTTTTCTGCGGCGAAGGCCGCGCCAGATTCACCCATGGCTTATTAGCGTTATTGCAACTACAGCACTTGCGTTGCTGCCCAATTCTGCGGCCTTCGCAGCATGCGTGCTGGTTCCGTCACCCGGAAACGACACCTTCACTTGCGATAGTGGGGATTCGGGCGGCAGCCTCACCGACAATGGGGCGACAATACGCTGAATTTTCCAGCCGGCGGGACCGGGCAAATATCAGGCAATGTCACCTTTGGCGTCGGCACGGACCGCATCGACATGCAGTCCGGCACCATCACCGGCACCGTCGATCAGGGCGGCGGCACGGATTTCTTCACCATCGGGGCCGGCACCGTCGCCGGCAATGTCCAGCAAGGCGCCGGCATCGACGACTTCAACACGAGCGGCGGCCAGATCGGCTCGCTCAACCAGGGCGACGGCCTCGATACCTTCACGATGACGGGTGGACGCATCGTCGATTTCTTCGACGATGGCGACCGTGCTGTCATGACCGGTGGCCGCATCGGCCGCGTCAACATGAAACTCGATAAGAACTATTTCAACATGTCGGGCGGCACGATCGACCGCAATCTTGTGACCGGCTTCGACCAGGATACGGTTATCTTGTCGGGCGGCATCATCGGCGGCAACATCAGCGTCAGCGGCGGCAATGACAGCGTCACGGTCACCGGCGGCACGGTCGGCGGCGATATCCTGATGAGCTTTGGCGCCGACAGCTTCGTCTGGAACGGTGGCGGCATCATCTACGGCGCCGTCGACCTCGGCGGCGATAACGATACCGCCAGGCTGAGCAATCTCACCAACGCCAATCTCGGCGCCGCGGATGCAATAAGCGGTGGCCTCGGCACCGACGCACTGACCCTTGACAACGTCAAGCTGGATGGGATCAGCCGGCTCCAGAACTGGGAAAGCATCGGCGCCACCGACGATACCGAACTGACGCTGGACGGCAATCTGGTGCTTGGCGACAGCGGCACCGGTACCGGTACCGGCGCGCTCAACGTCGACGCGTCGAGCACCCTGTTTGGCGGCGGCGGCTTCAACGCCTCGATCCAGGCCTTTACCGCGGCCAGTTGGCGCAGGTCACCAATGCCGGACGCATCGACCTGACCAACGGCGGCACCGGCGCGACCGATCGTCTGACGATCTCCGGCAACTACACCGGCGTGGGTGGCCTGCTGCTCATCCAGACCGAGCTTGGCGATGATTCCTCCGCATCGGACAGGCTGGTGCTGTCGGGCGGGACGGCGTCCGGCTCGACCGGCATCGCCGTATTCAATCTCGGCGGCGCCGGCGCGGAGACCACGCAGGACGCATTATGGTCGTCCAGGCAGTCAACGGCGCCACCTCAGGCACCACCACCTTTGCCCTCGATACCCAGGTCGCGGCCGGCGCCTTCGAATATTATCTGTTCAAGGGCGGCGTCAGCGCCGGCAGCGAAGAGAACTGGTATCTGCGCTCGACGGTGACAGCACCAGCACCAGCGGCGGTCGAACCTGGGGTCGAACCCACGCCGCCGCCGGAACCCGAACCGCCAGCCGTCGAACCGCCGCCACCGCCACCCTTGGGGTTGCCGCCGACACCGCCGCCGACCGAGGGCGACATCAACACCCCGCCGGTCGATCCGACGCCGCCTGTGCAGGCCAGCGATCCTGCACCCGCGCCGCCGCCACCGCCCCCACCGGCGCCGCCGGCGGACCCACCGCCGCCCCCACCCGTGGTGCCAACGGCAGCCCCCGCGCTTCCAGTGCCGACGCTGCCTGGCCCGGCGCCTGTGCAGCCGGCGCCGCCGACACCTGGAGCGAGTGCGGTGCAAGCCGCCACGATCCCGCTCTATCGGGTCGAGGTTCCGGTCTATTCGGCCTTGCCGCCGGTGGCCGAGCATCTGGCGATGACAACGCACGGCACCTTCCATGAACGGCGTGGCGAGCAGAGCCTGTTGTTGAATGCGGAGCTGTCGCCGGTCTGGGGCCGCGTTTTCGGCCAGGACACCAAGATGGGCTGGTCGGGAACGGTGTCGCCATCCTTCGACGGCACCCTGTTCGGCTTCAAGGCGGGTTTCGACCTGTTCGGCCGCGAGACCGCGTCAGGCCAGATCGACCGCGCTGGCCTGTTCGTCGCCTATGCTAGCATGAAGGGAGACGTGCGCGGCCAGGCGCTGGGATGGAACAATCTGTCCGTCGGCAGCATGGATCTCGATGGCACCAGTGTCGGCGGTTACTGGACCCGTATCGGCCAGGGCGGCTGGTACCTGGACAGCGTCGTCATGGCCACCTTCGTCAACGGCAACGCAACATCGTCCCGCGACGTCGGCATCGACATCGACGGAACCGGCGTCACCGCTTCGCTGGAAGGCGGCTATCCCATTGCGCTGGCGCAAGGCTGGACGCTTGAACCGCAGGCGCAACTGGTCTGGCAGCATTTGTCGCTCGACGACACCAAAGACCTGTTCTCGTCGGTTTCCTTCGATCCTGACGACAACCTCACCGGCAGGCTGGGCGTGCGGCTGCAGGGCGAGACTGCGGTCGACGGCATGGCGTTGCAGCCCTACCTCAATCTGGCACGATTTCGGCGGCACGAGCCATGTCAATTTCGACACCAACGACATCTCGACCGAGGGCAAATCGACCTCCTTCGAATTCGGTGGTGGTATCGTCGCCAAGGTGACGGACAAGGTCAGCATCTTCGCCACCGGCGACTACACCACCAATCTCGGTGGCGACAAGCGCCGCATCCTCGAGGGCAATCTCGGCTTCAGCGTCAAATGGTGATGCTGACAAAGGTCGCGAAACTATCGTTCGGGACCTTTGTCAAAAAGAGAGAGCGATTCCGGACAACTTTTCCTGGAATTGCTTCTAATTGCCCGAACGCATCGCCACCGTGGCGATGCCGGCGCCGACCAGCAGCGTGCCGCCGGTGCGGTTGAAAATGCGGATCGCCTTGGGATTGCGCACGACGTTGCGTGCGCGCGCTGCGATCAGCGCATAGCCGAAGGCATTGGCGAAGGCGAGCGCCAGGAAGGTCGTCTCGAAGATCAGCATCTGCGTCCAGAAATCGGCATGCCGGTCGAGGAACTGCGGCAGGAAGGCGACGAAGAAGGTAATGCTTTTCGGGTTGAGCGCGGTGACCAGCCAGGCATGCGCCATCATCTTGGCCGAGGACACCACGTCGGTGCGCGGTTCGGCTTTCAGCGCGCCGCCGGCGCGAAACAGTTTCACGCCCAGATAGATCAGATAGCCGGCGCCGATCAGCTTCAGGACGGTGAAGACGGTCGCCGAAGCGGCCAGCAGCGCGCCGATGCCCAGCATCGACAGCGTCATGGCGGTGAAGTCGCCGAGCGCCACGCCGACCGCCATCGGCAAGGCGGTACGCCAGCCTTGGCCCAGCGCGTAGGACACGACCAGAAGGATGGTCGGACCTGGAATGATGAGAAGGATCGTCGATGCGGCAGTGAAGGCGGCCCAGTTTTCGAAGGACATGCTCGTCTCCTTTGAGCGTAAAGAAGAGGATAAATCCTTGGCAGCGGGAGAATGTAAAGGGCGATTTCCCTAATTTCGCCAACGGCAGGTCGGTGTCAGTTCGCGCCGCTCAGCGTGTTCACGATATCGGCCAGGCTGACATTGGCACCGAGAACGATTGCTGCTGAGACTATGGCCGCGGCAAAAAGCTTGACGTCGGTTCTTAAGGTCTTGCACATGGGTCCCCCCTCGGTAGCCGCCTGGAGGGGTAGGAAGCGCCGGCGCCGGGAATATGACCTGACGGAGGCCTTTTTGTGCAGCAGCCCTTCGGTCGACGGTCGGGCGGCAGCTCGAACGCCAGCAAGGCAACGCGCAAACGCAGGCAGCGCAAGGCCTTCACGCTTTATCAACCATGAATGATGAAAATGCGTTTCATCCGGCCGGACCGTGCTTCCCGCCGACAGCGTAGGGTTTGGGTATATGCGTGAGTTGCCGCAAGGTCTGACGCCGCCGCGAAACGGCGACGCAATCGAAACCGATCATCATCTTTCCCGTCGCGCCATCCTGTCCGGCGCAGGGGCGCTGGCTTTGCTCAGCGCTGCCGGCTGCTCGACCTCGGGCGGCGGTCTGCCGGTGCTGGATCTCGACGATACGGTCACCGGCTCAGTGCCGATCCGGCCGAGCATCAGCGTTGACAAGCACATCACCAGCCCCGACCTGATGTATACGGGGCTGACCGATGGCGGCTTCAACGTGCCGGAAGTGCCCTATCTGAAGGTCAAGCCGGAGTTCCGCCGCCAGATCGTCGTCGACACGACCGGCGAGGCGCCCGGCACCATCGTCGTCCATCTGCAGGAGCGCATGCTCTATCTCGTCCAGCCGGGCGGTGAAGCCATCCGCTACGGCGTCGGCATTGGCAAGGACGGCTTCCGCTGGTCCGGCCGCGCCAACATCCAGTACGGCAGGGAATGGCCGACCTGGACGCCGCCGCCCGAAATGATCGCCCGCAAGCCGGAACTGGTGAAATGGCAGGCCGGCCAGCCAGGCGGCCTCACCAACCCGCTTGGCGCCCGGGCGCTCTATATCTATCAGGACGGCAAGGACACCGGCTATCGCATCCACGGTTCGCCCGAATGGTGGAGCATCGGCCAGGCGATGTCGTCAGGCTGCGTGCGCCTGATCAACCAGGACATCATCGACCTCTACAGCCGCGTCTCCAAGAAAAACCCGGTCGTCGTCATGTGACCCTGCCGGCCGCCGGCGCGGCCGCTTCTCTTTCTGTTCGAGCATGATCTCTGGCGAAAGCCGGTTCCCACCCTCGGGCCGGGCATGCTTTTCGGGATCATGCTCTGGTTCTCCCGTTGCGCGATGGCGAAAGACAGGCGAATGTGCCTGCGAATTTCATCGCTCGGGAGACGTCAGGAATGGCCGGAACTTTCGTTATCGCGCAGGGCGGCGGCCCGACCGCCGTCATCAACCAGACAGTGGTCGGGGCGACGCTGGAGATCCGCAAGCGGCATCCCGGCGCCAAGGTGCTGGGCTCCATTCACGGCGTGCGCGGCATACGTGACGGCAACTATGTCGACCTGTCCGCCATCCCGGAAGACCGGCTGCGGCTGATCGCCGGCACGCCAAGTGCGGCCCTTGGCTCGACGCGCGACAAGCCGGACGCCGCCTATTGCGAGGTCATCCTCTCCGGGCTGAAGAAGGCCGGCGCCGACGCCTTCATCTACATCGGCGGCAATGACACATCCGGGACGCAGCAGATCCTGACCGACGCCGCCGGCGGCACGATCGCTTTCGTCCATGCACCGAAAACCATCGACAATGATCTCGAGGAGAACGACCACACGCCCGGCTTCATCTCGGCGGCCGAGTTCGTCGCTGGCGCCTTCCTGTCCGTCGACCTCGATTTCCGCGCCCTGCCCGGCATCTATGTCGGCATCGTCATGGGCCGTCACGCCGGCTTCCTCACTGCCGCCGCCGCGGCCTGGCAACTCGACCCCGACAGCGGCCCACACCTCGTCTACGTGCCGGAGCGCCCATTCTCTGCGGCCGGCTTCATCGACGACGTGCGCGCCACGCTCGACCGCCACAAGCGCTGTATCGTCGCCGTGTCGGAAGGTGTCAGCACCGCCGATGGCAAGGCGCTGGTCGAAAGCCTGGTGCCGCCGGAGAAGCTCGAGCGCGACGCGCACGGCAACGTCAAGCTGTCGGGCAGCGACCTGCCGGCCGCACTCGAGCGCGCGCTGGCCGAAGGCCTGCCCGGCAAGCGGGCCCGCGTCGATGCACTCGGCTACATGCCGCGCGGCTATATCGGCGCCATCAGCGCGGTCGACGCGCAGGAGGCCTTCGATGCCGGCGCCTTCGCCGTCAGCGTCGCCGAACAGGGCGGTGGCTCGGTGGCGCTGCAATATGACGGCGCCAAAACGGTGCTGAAGAAGGTGCCGCTGAAGAACGTCGCCGGCAAGACCCGCCATATGCCCGACGATTTCATGAAGCCCGATGTCAATCAGCTGTCCGAGGCCGGCATGGCCTATCTCAAGCGGCTGGTGCCGGAAAAATACAAGGTCGGGAAGCCGTTCGTCTGATGCCGGCTCATACGTGATGCCGGGCTCACACTTGATGCCGGGCTGGTTCAGCAAGAGCATCGTCGACGAGAAGACGACGATACTGACCGAGCTGTTCGTGCACGAATACGTGCGCGCCAACATCTGGCATCTGCGCGGCCGCGATGTCGACCTGCTGGTCGACACCGGCATGGGCATCTGTCCGTTGGCGCCGGAGATCGAGTTGTCCGACGGCAAGCCGCTGCTGGTCGTCGCAACCCATATCCATCTCGACCATATAGGCTCGCTGCACGAGTTCCCATTGCGGGCCGGACCAAGGATGAGTGCCGCGCAGTTCGAGAGCATGGATGACGCCGCGACCTATGCGTACATGTTCCACGACCTCGAAGGTGCCGTCTCGAAACTGCCCGCGCCGGGCTGGAAGGCAGCTGATTACAGGATCCCGTCGGCGCCATTGACGCGAACCCTTGACGAGGGCGACGTGATCGATCTCGGCGATCGTCAGTTTCGCGTGCTGCACCTGCCCGGGCATTCGCCGGATTCGATCGCGCTGTTCGACGAGGTCGATGGCTTGTTCTTCAGCGGCGACGCCATCTACGACGACACGTTGATCGACGACCTGCCGGACTCCGATCGAACAGCCTATCGCTGCACGATGCAGCGCCTGCTCGACGTCCCGATCCGCATCGGCCATGGCGGCCACGGGCCGAGCTTCGACGGCAAGCGCATGCACGACATCGCCACAGCATATCTCGGGCGAACCGACGCGATCTGATCCCTCCGCGGGGCTGGGAAGACCGTCTTGCCGCCACCCCACGACATTGTGACCGGCCGCCGTCTGGAAATTAAATCTTCGTAAGGTCGCCTGAAAACCCTAAATCGGGCCAATCCGCACCCTAGATGCAGGGCTGTCGATCCGGTCGGCTGCCATGCAAGGCGAGACGGGCAATCGCGACCCTCGACACGCGGGATGGCCAGTTTCCAAGAGAGGCGGCCACGGCGCAGGATCAACTCTCGCCCGGACAAACGACCATGTCAGATATCATTCGCAGACATCGCGTCGCGGCCTCGCTGGGCGCTGCGCTAATCATATCTCCCTTTGTCATCTCTTTCGCTCAAAGTGCGAGCAACGCCGTTCCGACAACCCAGACACCTGTCGCCGGCATTGCTGCACCCAACGGCTCGTTCGCTCCCATCGTGGCCGCCGACAAGCCCGCGGTGGTGACAGTTACCACCGTCATGAAGGCACAGCCGGAAAGCACGGACGACGGCATGCCTCTCGGCAACTCGCCGTTCGACGAGTATTTTCGTCAGTTCTTCGGCGACCAGGGCATGCCCGCTCCACAGGCCCCGCCGCAGCAGGCTCCGCGTGCCGAGGCGCTCGGTTCAGGCTTCATCGTCGCTGCCGATGGCACCATCGTCACCAACAATCACGTCGTCGATGGCGCCTCTTCCATCAAGGTAACGCTCGACGACGGCACCGAGCTTCCCGCCAAGCTCGTCGGCCGCGATGCCAAGAACGATCTCGCCGTGCTCAAGATCAAATCCGACAAGCCCTTGCCGACCGTCAAATGGGGCGATTCCGACAGGCTGATGACCGGCGACCAGGTGCTGGCAATCGGCAATCCGTTCGGCATCGGCACCACGGTCACGGCGGGCATTGTGTCAGCACGTGGCCGCGATCTGCACAGCGGGCCGTTCGACGACTTCATTCAGATCGACGCGCCGATCAATCATGGCAATTCCGGCGGCCCGCTGGTCGATGTCAGCGGCAATGTCGTCGGCATCAACACGGCGATCTATTCACCCAATGGCGGCAGTGTCGGCGTCGGCTTCGCCATCCCATCGGACCAGGCCCAGAAGGTGGTCGCCAAGCTGATGAAGGACGGCTCCATCCAGTATGGCTACCTCGGTGTCGAGATACAGCCGGTGACGCCGGATGTGGCCAGCGCCATTGGGCTCGACCATCCTGGCGGCGCGCTGGTTTCGCAGGTCAATGAAGGTTCGCCGGCTGCCAAGGCCGGCGTCGAGACCGGCGACGTCATCACCAGCTTTGCCGGACAGGATGTGAAGGATCCCAAGGACCTCTCGCGGGCCGTCGCCGATGTCGCGCCGGGCGCCAGGGAGACGCTGGATATCTGGCGCAAGGGCAAGGCGATGGATATTTCCGTCGACGTCGGGCTCAACGGCGACGATGTGAAGACCGCATCAGTGACCGACGGGTCCGGCGCGCCGAGTGCCGAGCAGGGCGCGCGCGTCCCAGCGATCGGGCTTGGCCTGATGGACATCACCCCCGACGTGCGCCATGAGATGAACCTGGCGGCCAATCAGCATGGCGCCATCGTCGCCAGCGTCAATCCCGACAAGCCGGCCTCGGCCTCGGGCATCCAGCCCGGCGACATCATCGTTGCCGTCAATCAGGCGCCGGTGAAAACCGCCAGGCAAGTGACGCAGGCGATCGCCCAGGCCGGCAAGTCCGGCCGCAAATCGGTGCTTCTGCTGGTCGAGCGCGACGGCAGCCAGATCTATGTCGCGGTGCCGTTTGCCAGTGGCTGACGCCGGGGCGCTGACGTGCAGGCAGCGATCGGCGGGCGCGGCGACGCCGGCCCGCCGATCCTGTCCATCAAGATTTCGGTTGCCCGCCACGTCATCTTCGAGAACATTGCCTAAGGCCGATAGTGGCCTGATGCAGGGGGATTGCCGCGATGGTCACCCGAGGTTTTTCTTCAGGACGGCGCCCGCCGATCGACGGCGATGCGCGCATCCCGCCCGGGCAATATCTCGAGCAGGGATTTCCGGTCCTGTCAGCCGGCCCGACGCCGCGGGTGCGCACCGAGGACTGGTCGTTCACGCTGAAGCACGGGCCGCGGCCGATCAAGAAATGGAACTGGGCCGAGTTCAACGCGCTGCCCTTGACCAAGATGACGCGCGACATCCATTGCGTGACCGCATGGACAAAATTCGACACGCCATGGCAAGGCGTGCTTGTTGACGACATCCTCGCCGATGCCGGCATCGAGCCGCCGACCGCCTTCACGCTGGCGCATTCCTTCGACGGCTATTCCACCAACGTGCCGACCAAGGACCTCACCGCCGGCAAGGCGATGGTGGCTCTGCTTTACGAAGGCAAGCCGATCACGCCTGACCATGGCGGCCCGGCGCGGCTGCTGGTGCCGCATCTCTATTTCTGGAAATCGGCCAAATGGCTGAACGGCCTGCAGTTCACCGAGCGCGATGAGCCGGGTTTCTGGGAATTGCGCGGCTATCACATCTATGGCGACCCTTGGCGCGAGCAGCGCTACACGAACGATCCATGAACGACGCTGCGGCAGTGCAATCGCCCTGGCAGACCGTCAGGATCGTCCGTATCGAAAAGCGTACGCCGCGTGTCACCAGCTTCTTTTTCCAGCTATCGCGGCCTTTCACCTATCTTGCCGGTCAGCATGTCGACGTCAGGCTGACGGCGCCGGACGGCTATCAGGCGCGCCGCTCCTATTCCATTGCCTCCGCGCCCGGAGATGGCGGGGTGATCGAACTGGCGATCGAAAAACTCGACGATGGCGAGGTCTCGCCCTTTTTCCACGACGTCGCAGCAATTGGCGACGAGGTCCAACTGCGCGGGCCGCTCGGCGGGCATTTCATCTGGCCCGATGTCGATGGCGGGCCGGTTTTGCTGGTCGGGGGTGGTTCGGGCGTCGTACCCTTGATGGCGATGGTCCGTCATCGCGCCAGGCGCAATTCGGTAGTGCCCGTCGCCCTGGTCTTTTCAGCGCGGGTCTGGGACGAGGTGATTTTTCGTGACGAACTGGTTGCCCTCGATGACCGCAAGGACGGCTTCGACCTGGTTCTGACCCTGACGCGCGAAGCAGCACGCCGTCCCGCCGATTATTCGCGGCGGGTGGACGTTGCCATGATGGTGCAATCCATGGCGCACCTGCCCGGACCGCCTGATATCGCCTTCGTCTGCGGCTCCAACGCCTTCGTTTCGGCCGCCGCCCAAGCGCTGATCGATGCCGGCGTCGCAGCGGAGATCATCCGCACCGAGCGTTACGGAGTTTGAACGGACACGGCACTTCG
Source organism: Mesorhizobium waitakense (assembly GCF_056431085.1). Classification (NCBI taxonomy): domain Bacteria; kingdom Pseudomonadati; phylum Pseudomonadota; class Alphaproteobacteria; order Hyphomicrobiales; family Phyllobacteriaceae; genus Mesorhizobium; species Mesorhizobium waitakense. Next base: position 109,486 of record NZ_JBWKME010000194.1, read on the forward strand.
AGAGGTTTTCCGTAGTCGTCGTCCTGCGGCCTGGCATCGCCCGGCGGTCACGCCTCGATCTCGAGCGCCGAAAGTGGCTTCGAGCAGCAGGCGAGGATAAAGCCGTCGTCGATTTCGTGATCGAGGATGCCACCATTGTGGCTCATCTCGACATCGCCCGCGACCTTCTTCACCTTGCAGGTTCCGCAGAGGCCGAACTCGCAGGCAGCCGGAATCCGTACACCCGAGGCGCGGGCCGTCTGCAGCACGGTCTGGCCGGCGACGCATTCGGCCTCGACATCCGAAAGCGAAAACCGGATCGGTGTCGCGGCTTCGACGACAATGGCGGCGCCGTCTTCCACCGGCGAGGTGAACGGTGCCGGGATCTCCTCCACGACAGGCGCGGCAAAGCTCTCCTGATGGTACTTCGTCATGTCGAAGCCGGCGGCGTCCAGCATGCCGCGCACCGCGCGCATGAAAGGATCGGGGCCGCAGCAGAAGATTTCACGCTCGCGGAAATCGGGCGCCAGCAATGGCAGCCGGATCGCGTCGATGCGGCCCATATGGCCGAACCAGCCCTCGCGGCTGGACCGCTCCTCGATCATGAAGCCGAGCGACAGGCCCGGCATGCGGCTGCCGAGCAGTTCGAGCTCCTTGCGGAAAATGATCTCTTCCGGGCGCCGCGCGCAATTGACGAAGCCGACATCGGTCCATGGTGCGCAGTCGTTCAGCCAACGCAGCATCGACATCATTGGCGTCACGCCCGAGCCGGCTGAAATGAACAGGTACTTGGCGGCCGGGTGGCTGTGCAGCGAAAAGTCGCCTGTCGGCCCATAGGCCTTGACGTGCGAGCCCGGCGTCAGATGGTCGAACATCCAGCGTGTGCCGATGCTGCCCGCTTGAGCCTTGATCGTCACCGCGATCGAGAACGGCCGCGATGGCGAAGACGACAGCGTATAGGTGCGCATCAGCGGCCCGTCGGCGGTCGGCAGTTCCAGCGTCACGAACTGCCCCGGCTTGTAGCGGAACCAGGTCTGGTTGTCGGAGCGGAAGGTGAAGGTCTTCACATCAGGCGCTTCGTCGCTGACGCCGATCACTTCCAGCACCTGGAGCCGGTCGTTCCAGGGCGTCATCTGGTCGAGATGGCGATAGAGGCCGAGATCGGTCATCGCATTCATCCTCTTGTCCTCACTCTTGCCCTGTGCATGTCGAGATCCCAAAACCGCTGCGCATTTTTGGGCGACATGCACTAGGCAACGCTGCGCAGCGCCGGCCGGCCGCCTTCGGCAAGGCGCGGGCCGATGAACGACGCGTACCACTCGACGAACTGGATGACGCCACCCTCATGCAGCTCCGAATAAGGGCCGGGCTCGTAGGCGGGCGACAGGATGCCGAAGGCGTTTTCCTCGACGATCCGCCGGTCCTGGTCGTTGGTCTCGGTCCAGACATGGGTGAGTTCGTCGAGATCGTAATCGATGCCTTCGACCGCATCCTTGTGAACCAGCCATTTGGTCGTCACCGCGGTCTCCGTGGCGCTGATCGGCAACACCCGGAAGGTGACGGCGTGGTCGCCCAGAATGTGGTTCCAGGTCGTCGGATAGTGATAGAGCAGCAAGGAACCGATGCGGTCGGTCGAAACGCTGTCGGACAGGTTCTTCTTGACCGCACGCTTTCCCGTCATCGTGTAGCTGACGGCATCGCGCAGCAGCGGCGCGCGGGTGGCGCGGTACTGTCCGGCCGGGTCGATGCGGAATTTGCTCGGCAGGCCGGCCGCTTCGCATTTCGCCCAGTGCGCAAGCATTTCCGGGTCGCTGTCGGCGCCTTGCACGCCGGTCACCGTGGGTGCCTCTGGAAAAGTCTTGCAGAGCTCCGGATGATTGCCGGCGCAATGATAGCACTCGCGGTTGTTTTCCCAGACCAGCTTCCAGTTGCCCTTCTCGACAATGGTCGACTCGAACGCCACCTTGGCCTCGCGCAGCCGGTGCGGCAAAAGGTAGGGCTCGATCATCGCGCGCATCGGTGCGAAATCCGCCGGCTCCTTGGCCAGGCAGATGAAAATGTAGCCACCGACGCTTTGGCAGGCGACTGGCTTCAAGCCGAACTGGCTCTTGTCGAAACCGTCGGCCATCTGCCTGCCAAACAAGAGCCTTCCGTCCAGCTCATAGGTCCATTGGTGATAGGGGCAGACCAGCTTTGCCGCCGTGCCCTTGTCGGAATTGCAGACGCGGCTGCCGCGATGGCGGCAGGAATTGTGGAAGGCGTTGATATTGCCCTTCTGGTCGCGGACAAGCACGACTGGATAGTCGCCAATCTGCGCCGTGATGTACCTGCCCGGCCTCGGCAGTTCGCAATCATGACCGATGAACAGCCAGTCGCGATACCAGATCAGCTCCATGTCGAGCTTGAAATAGTCTGGATCGGTGTAGAAGGGCTGTTCCAGCGAAAAGCCTTGCCGCCGGCCACTCAAGAGCCTCAGCATGTCGTTGCGAGCATCCATGTCCTGTCCTCGTTTCTAAGGACTGAACTGGTGGTGACGGAGGAAGGATTGGACGCAGGCCGGCGATGCGCCGGACATGCACTATCCGCCTCTTGACCGCCCACCGCGATCAGTCGAGTCTAAACATCTCGGGCTGGTTTCCGGGCTCTGGAGTTGTCCTTGCGGACCATCGCGACACCTTCCCAGGCTGACGCCCAGTGGTCTCCCGTTGCGACTTGAACTCCACCACCGTTGCGGGGGCAGCGCCGGATTCTGACCGGCTTCCCAATTCTCCGCCTCGTCGTCACGAAGCGGCACCTGAGATGACATGATCTAATCACGATCGCGGGCGCGTCATCGGCATGAAAACGACATCATATCCATGCGGCGCGACACGCTTGCGAAACGTTCCGGTCGGCGATCGCGGAGCGGAACCCTATCTCTTGGGCAACCATAGCCGGCTCCAATATCGCCGAAACCGACCCCCTTGCCAGGAAGCAAAAAAGGTTAACGGTATCGAAAAGTGACTATTAGCTGCCGCTAAAATCGAACCGAACGGTTCGTTTCTGTTGACGGTGCGTGCAGGACGTGTGAACGCTGGGCCTCCGACACAGTTGGTGATCGGGGTACCTGTTTCGTACAACTCTTTGATATAACTTAGAAAAACATTGAGTGCGGAAACCCCTGGCACAATTTCAAGTGGTGGATTCTTGGTCCACGCGGAACAACTTCGTGATTGGAAATGGCTGGATGGCTCTCCCACATCGGGGCTGTCCGAACGACGCGATTTCTTCCCAAGACACGCCGCTAGACGGACGGCAAAAATAAGAAATACTGGAGTACCAAAAAATGAAAAAGATCATCCTCACTGCCGCCGCCCTTCTGGCCATTTCCGGCAGCGCCTTCGCGAACAGCGACCACTATGGTTCGAATGCCCCGGCAGCCACCGCTGCTGTCGACAGCTCGTACACCGCTTCGACCAAGAAGTCGGAGCCGGCTGCTCAGACGCCTGCCCAGGGTAGCAACCGTAACCTCTTCGGCAACAACTAACAGCCGATTCCCAGAAGGCGGCGGGCTCTCCCGCCGTCCTGGCGAAATCCAGAATTCAGGAGATTTGAAATGAAGAAGATCATGCTTGCTGCCGCCGCCGTCGTGGCGATCTCCGGCAGCGCTTTCGCCGCCAGCGACAACTACGGTTCGAATGGCGCCAACCAGCCTGCGGTCGGTTCGGTTGACAACTCGCAAACGGGCTCGATCCGCAACAGCGGTGGTTTCGTCGGCAAGCTGCTCAACTCGTCGGGTGACGTAGAGAAGTCCGCCCCGCAGAGCGCCGACCGCGACCTCTTCGGCAATCACTAACAGCCGAAGTTGATTTCCAAAAAAGAGCGGCGGGCCTGGCCCGCCGCTCTTTTCGTGTCGAGACTTGGTTCTGTCTCAAGCCGCCTTTACTTCCGGCTGACGGAGCGAGAAGGAGTGCCCGTCCGCGTCGAAGATGTGAAGGTCGTTGGCGTCCGCGCTCAGCCGCAGCGTCACACCGCGCTTGACCTCGACATTGCCAGGCAGCTTGGTCACCAGCGGCAGGTCGGCGCGGCCGATGTCGACATAGACAAGCTGGACTTCGCCGAGTTGTTCGACATAGTCGACCGTTCCCTCGAACAGATACACCGTGCCGCTGGCGATGATCAGATCTTCGGGCCGCACGCCGAAACTCACCGCGGCACCCTTTGCTGAAGCCGGCGTTGCGATCGGCACGCTTGCCTTGCGGCCGCCGACATGGCTGACGACGGTCGGGTTGCCGGTCTTGTCGATGGTCGCCGGCAGGATGTTCATGGCCGGCGAGCCGATGAACTGGGCGACGAACAAATTGCCGGGCTTCTTGTAGAGGTCCATCGGCGTGCCGACCTGCTCGATATGGCCTTCCTTGAGCACCACGATGCGATCGGCCAGCGTCATCGCCTCGACCTGGTCGTGGGTGACGTAGATCATGGTCGTGTTGGGCATCGATTCCTTGAGTTTGGCGATCTCGATGCGGGTGGCGACACGCAGTGCCGCGTCAAGGTTCGACAGCGGCTCGTCGAACAGGAACACCTTCGGATTGCGCACGATGGCGCGGCCGATGGCGACGCGCTGGCGCTGGCCACCTGACATCGCCTTGGGCAGGCGGTCGAGATATTTGGTCAGCTGCAGGATTTCCGCCGCCTGCTTCACGCGGCGGTCGATCTCGGCCTTGTTCTCCTTGCCGATCTTCATCGAGAACGCCATGTTGTCGTAGACGGTCATGTGCGGGTAGAGCGCGTAGGACTGGAACACCATGGCGATGCCCCGCTTCGATGGCGGCACGTCGTTGACGACCTCGCCGGCGATCTTGAGTTCGCCGGAGGTGATTTCCTCCAGCCCGGCGATCGACCTCAGCAATGTCGACTTGCCGCAGCCCGACGGGCCGACAAAGACGATGAACTCGCCCGATTTGATATCGAGGTCGATGCCGTGGAGAATGTTCAGATTGCCGTAGGACTTCTTCACTTGTCTTAGCATGACATCGGCCATTGGTTTCCTCCCAGTGATTTGAAATTCAAGTGATCTGAAATTCAGTCGATGCGCCCGAACCAGGCGCCGTAGCCGTCGAGCTGTATGGAACCAGTGCTCGCCTGCCCCGAAAATCCGTGTCCCGGCAAAGGGTGCAGCGATCGATTGCCAAGCTCAACCTTGGTTGGCCTGGGTCCCAGATTGAAGACGCAGACGATCTGCTCGTTGCCTGCGCGGCGTGTGAAGGCGACGGTGTCGCCCTCACTTTCGATGAATGTGATGTCGCCCTTGGCCAGCGCCGGATGGGCGCGGCGGAAGGTGAGAAAGCGCCGGTAGTGCTCAAGCAGCGAGCTGTCGTCGCCCTGCTGGACATTGACCGCTTGCGACAGGTGCTTGGCCGGCACCGGCAGCCATGGCTTGGCCGAGGAGAAGCCACCATTCCTGGCACTGCCGTCCCACACCATCGGCGTGCGGCAGCCGTCGCGGCCCTTGAATTCCGGCCAGAAGCGGATGCCGTAGGGATCCTGCAAATCCTCGAAGCGGAGGTCGGCCTCACCAAGCCCAAGCTCCTCGCCCTGGTAGATGCAGACCGAGCCACGCAGCGACATCAGCAGCGCCGAGATGACCTTGAGATAGGCGGTCGGGTCGGCTTCGCCTGCCGCCCAGCGCGAGGCCGGGCGCATCACGTCATGGTTGGAAAAGGCCCAGCACGACCAGCCGTCGCTGGCGACCTTGCCGAAGGATTCCAGCACCGAGCGGACCTTGGCCGCGCTGATCTTTTCCGGCGCCAGGAAGTCGAACGAGTAGCACATGTGCACGCGCTTGCCGCCGGCGGTATAGGCCGCCACCACTTCCAACCCGCGCTGCGAATCGCCGACTTCACCGACCGCCGCGGTGGCCGGATATTCATCGAGCAAGGCGCGGAAGCGTTCGAGGAAGCCGAGGTTTTCCGGACGGCTCTTGTCGTAGAGATGGTCCTGGTAGTTGTAGGGATTGACCGCGGGTGCGGTCTGGTCGTTGCGCTGATCGGGCGGCAGCGGCGGATTGTTTTCCAGGCCCTGGCTGTGGAAGTAGAAATTGATTGTGTCGAGGCGGAAGCCGTCGACGCCGCGCTCAAGCCAGAAGCGGGTGACGTCGAGCAGCGCGTTCTGGACCTCGTGGTTGTGGAAGTTGAGGTCGGGCTGCTCGGCGAGGAAGTTGTGCAGGTAATATTGCTGACGGCTGGTGTCCCATTGCCAGGCCGAGCCGCCGAAGATCGACAGCCAGTTGTTGGGCGGCGTGCCGTCCGGCCTTGCGTCCGCCCAGACATACCAGTCTGCCTTCGGGTTGGTGCGGCTCGAGCGGCTTTCCTTGAACCATGGGTGGTTGTCGGCAGTGTGCGACAGCACCTCGTCGATCATCACCTTCAAGCCCAACCTGTGTGCCTCGGCGGTCAGCGCATCGAAGTCGGCCAGCGTGCCGAACATCGGATCGACGTCGCAGTAATCGGTGACGTCGTAGCCGAAATCCTTCATCGGCGATTTGAAGAACGGCGAGATCCAGATGGCATCCGCACCGAGAGCCGCGATGTAGGGAAGCCGGCCGATGATGCCCTTCAGGTCGCCGATGCCGTCGCCGTTCGAGTCCTGGTAGCTGCGCGGATAGATCTGGTAGATCACCGCACCTCGCCACCAGTCGCGATCGACGGCGAGGTCAGGCTTCGAACTGGCCTTCAAAGCGGATTGCATGGTCTCAGCCTCCTTTCACCGAGCCGGCAAGCAGCCCGCGGACAAAATAGCGCTGCAGCGAGAAGAACACGATCAGCGGCACGATGATGGTCACGAAAGCCGACGTCGTCAGGATCTCCCAGTCGCCGCCGCGTGAGCCAAGCAGCGCGTTGAGCTTGGCGGTCAGCACGATCTGGTCTGCCTCCGTACCCAGGAAAACCATCGCGACCAGCAGATCGTTCCATACCCACAGGAATTGGAAGATGGCAAACGAGGCCAGCACCGGGAACGACAGCGGCAGCACGATCTTGACGAAGATCTCGAAATCGCTGGCGCCGTCGATGCGCGCCGATTCCATGATTTCGCGCGGCAGTCCGGCAATGTAGCTGCGCAACAGGTAGATGGCGAAGGGCAGGCCGAAGCCGGTATGTGCCAGCCAGATGCCGAGATAGGTTTTCGACGGCATGCCGAAGAAGGCGCCGACGCCGTTGTAGAGCTTCAACAGCGGGATCAGCGACATCTGCAGCGGCACCACCAGCAGGCCGATGATGACCGCGATCAGCAGCGCCCGGCCGGGAAAGCGCATCCAGGCCAGTGCATAGGCGGCAAAGGCGGCGATCAGGATCGGGATGACGGTCGCCGGTATGGTGACAGTCAGCGAATTCATGAACGATCGTCCGATGCCTTCCGAAAACAGCACGGTCTTGTAGTTGTCGGTGGTGAATTTCGGCGGCGCCGAGGAGGCATAATAGACGCGCTGGCCGCGATCGCCTTCGAAGGCCTTCGGCGATTGCATGATGAAACTGCCGTCGGCATTGAGCTGCAGGGTGACGCCGTCGCCGAGATCGGCCGATGTGCCGGCGGGGTATTGCGTTGGTGCTGCCGACTTGACGCCGAAAGCGCTGATGTTGCGGACAGGGCTGTTGCCGAAGATGTTGCCCTGAAGGACGAACTTGCCGTCCTTTTCGACTTGCATCGAGGCAGCCGGCAGCCGGCCGGCTTCCGTCTGGGTGGAACTGGAGAACGAGTTCCACCAGCCCGAGGCGATGATCTGGTCCTTGTCGCGCAGCGACGAGACCAGGATGCCGAGCGTCGGTATGGTCCAGATGGCGACGAAGATGAGGACGGCAATATGGACGCCGAAGCGGCTGGCGAAGGAATTTCCGGTCGCAACGGCCATCTCAATGTCCTCCCGTCTCTTTGTTCGCCTGGCGGATGTTCCAGACCATGATCGGAATGACCGCGATCATGATGATGATGGCGATGGTGGCGCCGCGGCCGAAATCGCCGCCGCCACGGAACATCCAGTCGAACATCAGATTGGCAAGCACCTGGCTGTTCCACTGGCCGTTGGTCATGGTCAGCACGATGTCGAACACTTTGAGCACCAGGATGGTGATCGTCGTCCAGACGACGGCGATCGTGCCCCAGATCTGCGGCACCATGATCTTCCAGAAGATCTGGAACGGATTGGCGCCGTCGATGACGGCGGCTTCCAGCGTCTCTTCCGGGATGCCGCGCAGCGCGGAAGAGAGGATGACCATGGCAAAGCCGGTCTGGATCCAGATCAGGATCACCATCAGGAAGAAATTGTTCCAGAACGGCAGCGATATCCAGACCTGCGGCTGGCCGCCGAAATGCTGGATGATGGCATTGAGCAGGCCGATCTGGGTCTGGCCCTCGCCACGATACTCGTAGATGAATTTCCAGATGACGCTGGCGCCGACGAAGGAGATCGCCAACGGCAGGAAGATCAGGCTCTTGGCGACCGTGCCCCACCAGATCTTGTCGGTGAGCACGGCGATGATCAGCCCGAGGAAGGTGCAGGCGGCCGGCACCACAGCCAGCCAGACGATGTTGTTGAGGATCGAGTTGCGGAACTCGCGATCGCCGAAGGCCCATTCATAGTTGGCGAGGCCGACGAAGTTTATGCCGCCGCGATCGAGGAACGACAGCCGCAGCGTCTCGACCACTGGATAGATGAGGTAGATGGTCAGGATGATCATCGCCGGACCGACGAACAGCCACGGCCTGACCAGCCCTTGCCGGCGCAGATTGTCGATGGCAGCGGCGCCGGCGACGCCGCGCGATGGGAATATCAGGTCGACCAGCTTGTTGGCGCCCCAGAAATAGGCGACGCAACCGCCGACCCCGACGATGATGACGAATATGGCCGAGAAAATCTGAGCCGCCATGGGTCCCTCTCCCTGCGCATGATCCGACAAGGAATGACCTTGGTGACGGGACCAGGCGCCGATTCAGTTGTTTGGAGCGTCATCGGCGGCGGAAACCTGCTCACATGCCGATCGCGCTTTGTGTCAATGCGCTCATGACGAAAGGCTGCGGCACGGGCCGCCGTCGGATCCGGGCCGGCAGGGTCAGGATCCAGTGCGAGAAGGCAGGCTCGGCCGTTTGATTGCCGAGCCGGACGACCGCTACTTGCCAGCCGCCTACTTGCCAAGCCGCTACTTGATCGCGTCCCAGCTCTTCTGGATGTCGGTGGCGACGTCCTGCGCGGACTTGCCGCCGACCAGGTCGATCATGCCGGTCCAGAACGCGCCGGCGCCGATCTTGCCCGGCATCAGGTCGGAACCGTCGAAGCGGAAGGTCGAGGCATTGGCGAGGATTTCGCCCTGCTTCCTCAGCGCGTCGCTGGCATAGGCAGCCTTGTTGACGCCCTTGAACGGCGTCACGAAACCGCCCTCGGCCATCCAGATCTCGTGGGCGAGCGGCATCTTCAGGAATTCGATGAAGGCGCGCGCGGCCTTTGAGTCCTTGGTGATCATCGCCAGCGTACCGGCGCCGAGCACCGGCGTGCCCAGTTCAGGCTTGGAGGCGTAGGGCGGGAAGTAGAAGAAGTCCGCGTCCTGGCCGACCTTGGTGCCTTCCGGGAAGAAGGTCGGGATGAACGACGCCTGATGGTGCAGGTAGCATTTCGGCGGCACCGAGAAGAGGCCCTTCGGGCTGTCGCGGAAATCGGTCGCCGCAACCGCCTTGGCGCCGCCGTCGACCATCTTGTCGTCGGTCGCGATCTTGCCGAAGATGTCGATGGCGTTCACCACCGCGGGATCGTTGAATGGGATCTCGTTCTTCACCCATTTGTCGTAGACGTCAGGCGTCTGGGTCCGCAGCATCAGGTCTTCGACCCAGTCGGTCGCCGGCCAGCCGGTGGCGCCGCCGGAGCCGAGGCCGATGCACCACGGCTTGCCGCCATCGGCGATGATCTTCTTTTCGAGATCGGCGAGTTCTTCCTGCGTCTTCGGCACCTTGTAGCCGGCTTCCTCGAAATTATCCGGCGAGTACCAGACCAGCGACTTCACGTCGGCCTTGTAGGGGAAGGCGAAGAAGCCCGGCTTGCCGTCCTTGTCCTTGAAGGTGCCGAGATCGACCCATGACTGGCCGGCGCCGTAATTGTCCTTGACCCATTTGGCGGTGTCGTCGCCGAGCGGCGTCAGCAGGCCCTTCGATGCCAGGTCCTGGATCAGGCCCGGCTGCGGCAGCACGGCGATGTTGGGCGGGCTGCCGGCCTGCGTGTCGATGACGATCTGCTGTTCATAGTTCTCCGAGGAGGAGTATTTGATCTCGACGCCGGTGGCTTCCGAGAAATAGTCGAGAACGCCGCGCACCAGGCCTTCGTCCTCACCGCGCCACGGTCCGAAGATCGACAGCGTCTCACCCTTGAGATCGACCTTCTTGAGCTCTTCGTAGTTCGCCCAGTTGAAGCGGGGATCCTCGCCCGGCTTGAACTTCAATTCGGCATGCGCGGGCGCGTTCAGGGCGAGCGTGGCAACCGCAGCACCCAGCAAAAGCATTTTCTTCATCGGTATTCCTCCCAGTGGGCCACAAACACCGGACGGAACCTCCATTCCGCCCGCCGACGCCGCAGGACTGTGACTCAGTCGGAAAGGAACCGCAACCTTTCGAAGAGTCTTCCAAAGCGCTTTGGCTTTTCCGATCTCGCCATTGAATCGCTCGGAAGTCAAGAGGGTGACTGGCTAATCGATTTAATTTTGGGCTTTCGACGCGTAAAAAGTGCGCTGCAGCATGTATTTATGGCGGTGCAGCAGCAATTTTTGTTTCAAACTCGCCCAAAGCGCGCCTATGCTTGCATTCATATCGCTGCGTCCCGCATGGTGCCCAGATCCAATGGAATTAAAAGCGCTTTGAGGCGCGGAGGCCTCCTGTGAACCTCAAGCAGCTCGCCCATATGCTGGCGCTTTCGCAGACCACGGTAAGTCGTGCCTTGAATGGCTATCCCGAGGTCAACGAGGAGACGCGCCGGCGCGTGATGGACGCCGCCAAGCGCCACGGCTATCGTCCCAACCCCAGCGCGCGCCGGCTGGCGACCGGCAAGACCGGCATGATCGGCTATGTCCTGCCGACCGGTGCGTCCGTCGACATCGATCCGCATTTCGTCGAATTCCTATCCGGCCTCGGCGACTATGCCCGCTCGCATGAATTGGACCTGGTGCTGTCGCCGGCCGACGCCGACGACCAGGAAACGACCTACCGGCGCATCGTCGCCAACCGGCAGGTCGACGCCGTCTACATCTCCTCGCCGAGGCCCGCCGATCGCCGGGTGGCGCTGGTCAACACGCTCGGCATTCCGTTCATCGTCCATGGCCGCAGCGAAGGTTTCGATTTCGACTATCCGTTCACCGACATCGACAATGAAGGCGCCTTTCACGAGGCATCGCGGCTGCTGATCCAACTCGGCCACCGGCGGCTGGCGCTGATCAACGGTGACGACCGCGAGACCTTTGCCATCCATCGCGAGCGCGGCGTGCGCCGGGCACTGGCGGCGAGCGGGTTGGCATTGGGCGAACGCCATGTCTGCTCGGTGGTCATGACCGAAGAGAACGGCTATCGCGCCACCAAGCGCTTGCTGGAGGCGGGCGACGCGCCGACGGCGATTGTCTGCTCCAGCCTGATCATGGCGCTGGGCGTCGTGCGCGCGGTGCGTGATCTCGGCCTGACCATTCCAGGCGACATGTCGCTGATCGCCCATGACGACGTCTTTCCCTGGCTGAGGCCGGAGAATTTCTCCGTGCCGCTGTCGACGACGCGCTCGTCGATCCGTCTCGCCGGCGCGCGCGTCGCCGAGCGGCTGGCGGCACGGATTTCCGGACTGGAGGAGGGCGCCCGCGGCGAGGTCTGGCCGGTCGACCTGGTGGTCAGGGGCTCGGTCGCCGGCGCGCCGGCCTAAGTGTGGAGCCTCAACAGGTTGTCCCCGGTTATGGCGAGGCGACTGATAGG
>NZ_JBWKME010000195.1:0-561 GCF_056431085.1 Mesorhizobium waitakense
ACTACTTCGAAAACTCAGGCTATGACCGAAATTAATCTCATCCCGCTCTAGTCTAGCGTCCGCTATCGTTCTTCACCGCACCACGGGTCCGGCAGCACGGAAGATGTCGGCGACCTCGATCGAGACACGCACGGCTCAACCGTCGGGCGAGATCTCTCCCGGCTTGAACAGGCCGAGCTTGTCGAGCGGGCTCGTAACCGTGCGGACCGTCCGGATCGCGACCTTGGCGTAGAGTGCGGTGTTGTTGAGCTTGGCGTGCCCGAGCAGGACCTGGATAATGCGGATGTCGGTGCCATCCTCCAGAAGGTGGGTGGCGAAGCTGTGGCGCAGCGTATGCGGCCCGACCCGCTTGGCGATATCTGCGGCCTGGGCCGCCTCGACGACCACGCGATAGAGCTGCCGCGTGCTGATCGGCTTCATCGCGTGCTGCCCGGGAAACAACCAGCCGTCGCGATGCATTACGCCCTGCCGCCGCCCCACCCTCCACCATTGCCGCAGGAGAGTGAGCAGGTCCTCCGAGAGCATGGCGTTGCGATACCGCCCGCCCTTGCCACGTTCCAC
>NZ_JBWKME010000196.1:0-4091 GCF_056431085.1 Mesorhizobium waitakense
CTTTGTCGACAGCCGCGTGAAGAGGCCATATCGGGGGGCATCCCGTGCCCAACCCAAGTTAAGGCGACGCCACCCGCTCCACGTCGATGGTCGGCAAGGCGGACACCTTGCCGGGGCCGAGGCGCCGCATAGCTTCAGCCATGTTTCCGAAGAAGGTGTCCGCATTGTCCGGTGTCTGACATCGGACAATGTGGTACTAGCACATCATATTGTTTTAAAACGAGTATCTCCATTGGCACGACACATGCATGGGTGTCCGTAAACGTATAACGAAGCGAGGATACCGTCCTATGATCACGCTCACTGACAACGCTGTTGCCCCCGTTAAGCATACTGACGAAGCCTACATCAAGATCCGCGGCCGTCGTATGTACCCAAGCCTCTGCACTAGCGTAGCCGCGTCGCAGCAAGAAGCGACTGCCTCCATGCGTATCCGCAATGGATAACATCCTTTAAACACAATGTTGTCTGGCAAAGAGGCCAGTTCGCAACGGATCCTACAGAGCGCATTCATCAAAGGAGGGTATTTTGAAACGGTTTTACGACGACGACGCGAATTCAATTTTTGTTCAGTCCTACGACGCCTTCTATAGCCCCAAGATGCCACATACGCCCATCGAGGACATTGACTTTTACGCAGGGATTGCGCGGGAAGCCGACGGAAACGTGCTCGAACTGGGGTGCGGAACCGGGCGAGTGGCATTGCCGCTCGCAGCGCTGGGCTTCAATGTTACCGGTGTCGATCTATCAGCGGGCCTGCTTTCAATTGCGGAGCGCAAAGCAGCCGGGGTTCCGATCGCGGCACAACAACGATTACGGTTTGTGCAGCAGGACATGTCAGAGCTGGAGCTTGGTGAGCAATTCGCCGTCGCTTTGGTGCCCTTCCACTCCTTTCAGCACCTCCTGACAAGTGAGCTGCAGATCAGAGCATTGGAGGCCATTCACCGGCATATTCGGCCGGGCGGCCGACTCGTGCTCGATCTTGCAGAGAGCCACATTGACATTCTGTCAGAAAAGCTGGTGCTCCCCCGGTCGCGCTCTGCCATACATGAGCCCACCGGACGGTGCTTTGTACGGGACTCCTGAATACCCGCTATGATCACTTTGCTCAGACAGAGCACAATGTCTGGCGCTTTTCGGAAGTCAGCGATAATGGCGAAACCTTGCGCGAGGAGAGGCGCGATCTGGTGCTGCGCTGGACGCACCGGTGGGAACTGCACCACTTGCTGGCGCGCTGCGCCTTTTCGGTTGAGGCAGAGTACAGCGATTATCGGTATTCTCCGCCGAATTATGGGAAGGAGTTATTGGTGGTCGCAAGGGTCGGCTAGCCGTCTTGATGTACGGCGATGGGCTTTCGGCGGCCGAAGCGGCGATCTAGTTGCCTTTGCGGTGCATGCCTCGTCGGGCGCCGGAGATGATGCGTCGTGATGGAAGGGCGGCGGTTTGCGGGTTGAGGTCGGTGGGTTTGTTCGGGACGTCTCCGCGCATCGTTTATGTCGCGAGTTGCGGGATGCGACTGCGATGCGCAGAATGCCCTGGTCACGGCAGGATGTCGGCAGGTACAGGCGTAAGTGCTGGATGCGGTCTCGATGTTCAGCGCCGCGAGCCTCGAAGGGTTTTCGCCCGCTTCCACCTAAACGACCGCTTCAGAGAAGCCTGTTGGTGAGAACTGCTTGGAGCGAGTGTGCAAAAGCAGGCGGATTGACTGGTGCTATACAGGCCGTCAGCATTCTCATGCGGCTTGCAATCTCGGCCCGTCGGGTGAAATGGAACGGTCATGCAGCAGTCCGCTAAGACTAGGCTTACGATCGACGACGCTGTTGCGCAAGAGCAGCGCGTCTATGAGAGCTCAAACCCAACGAGCAGACGGAAATTTGAAGCCGCCAAGGAGGTCTTGCCTGGCGGCAACACTCGGGGTTCGCTGTATTTCGATCCGTTTCCGCTTTTCTTCAGCTCTGCACGATCCAGCAAGGTGATTGATGCGGACGGCCACGAATATTCGGATTTCGGAAATGACCTAACCGCCGCCCTCTTCGGCCATTCAAACGAAGCGATCGTGTCAGCGCTCAAGGCGGGGCTGGACAACGGAGTGAGTTATGGGGGCACACACGATCATGAGGTGGCGTTTGCCCGCGAGATCTGCGACCGCTTTCGCTCCATCGAGAGGGTCCGCTTCCTGACGTCGGGGAAGCAAATGTTGCCGCGATACAACTTGCCAAGGCCGAAACAGGACGACGATTGGTGCTGGGCTTCTTCGGCGGCTACCACGGTAACATCTTGAATTGGCTTGAGCCCGAGAGTGAGATGAACGTGGATCGTGCGGACGTCCGCCGCGCGCGATACAATCATATCGAAACCGGCGAGCAGATCGCCCGGAAGGAGGGCAAGGACATCGCGGCCATTCTGGTGGAGCCGATCATGGGCAGCGCTGGCGGTTTCATGGCCGACACGGCTTTCTTGAGCCGACTTCGTTCGATTTGCGATGAGATCGGCGCGTTGCTGATATTTGACGAGGTGCAAACCGCAAGGTTCGCCGTCGGCGGTTATCAATCGGTAATCGGTGTCTATCCAGACCTGACCACGCTCGGCAAGTTCTTCGGCGGCGGTCTCAACTTCGGGGCTTTGTGCGGGCCTGCGCGACATATGGACAGGCTGGGACCCGGTCATGAGAGAACGCTCTCGCACGGCGGCACTTTTAGCAACAACGTTCTGACCATGATCGCGGGGCATGCTGCGCTGAAAAAGGTCTTTGTTCAGGAAAACGTCGACCGGTTGAATGCGCGCTCCAACAAACTGCGGTCCGCTTTACTAGGTCAAGCGAACAGCCGAGGAGTGCCCCTGCAACTAGGCAGTTTTGGCTCGCTCATCTCGACACATTTCCAGACGGACATGCCGCGGGGCCCTGAGGATGTCAAGACCCCGCCGATCTTTCGAAAGCTGTTACAGCTTTTCATGATCAACAACGGCATCTTTATCACCAGGCGCGGCCAGTTTACCGTGTCAACGGGCAATACCGAAGACGAGTTCTCGGCGCTGGAGAATGCCTTTGGCATCTTCCTGGACCGATATGGCGAGCTGACCGATGACTTCGACTGACGATCCGCACGCCAATATCGAAGCGGCTACCGGCCGGTCAATGCGAGGACATTGCGGTGAATGCCCGAACAAATCTGCCTTTTAGTCATGTCTCGTTGATGGGGGCAAGTTCATGCCGCCGGCGCTGCGCCTAATAATGAAAGATCTGGGCGAGTATCCACAGACGACGACCCTGTCCGAGAGGGTATACGGCGTGATGCGTGAAAACCTCAGATGTGGCGTGTATAAGCCCGGCGAAAAGATCACGCATCGCTCCATAGCCTCTCAGCTGGGGGTCAGCGTGACGCCCGTCCGTGAGGCGATCACCCGCCTAGTGTCCGAGGAAAGCCTGTCAATGCCAGCTCCAAAGACCATTGTCGCCCCAAGCCTGGGGCAGTCAGATTTGGAGGAAATCACGAAGATCCGCGTCAACCTTGAAGGATGGGCAGCGCAACTTGCGGCGGAAAATGCCTCCGCGACCTTCATTCGCGAGTTGGAGCACTATCATCTGGTCTATTGCACGCATCCCAGATCTCACGACACCAAGGCGAAGATTGCGGCAAACGCCAAATTCCACTTCGCTCTATATGCCCAGTCGAAAGCGCCCCGGCTTCTGGCGATCATCGACAATCTTTGGGTGGCAATCGGCCCCACGTTGGGTCTTATGGCCAATCGGGGATTCGAAGACAACGACGGGGAGAAATGTCACGACGCCGCAATCTCTGCACTGAAGGCAAGAAACACTGCCGCCGTCCAGACTGCGGTAGTCAATTATATACTCACTAGCCGTCTGAAAATCCTGCAAATTTTAAAGCCCGAATAAAAGACGAATGTTTTGACCCTCAAGCAATCATGCGAGTGAGCGATAATGTCGTCCACTGAACCGCGCCGGGTTTTCCGGAGGCCGTTTCGTTTGAGTGGTGGCGTCGCCTTAACTTGGGTTGGGCACGGGATGCCCCCCGATGTGGCCTCTTCACGCGGCTGTCGACAAAGCGATTTGCCTCCAGACCGCCATA
>NZ_JBWKME010000197.1:0-12024 GCF_056431085.1 Mesorhizobium waitakense
CTTTGTCGACAGCCGCGTGAAGAGGCCATATCGGGGGGCATCCCGTGCCCAACCCAAGTTAAGGCGACGCCACCGTCGGAGGTCTTCCCCAATGCCGCCTGCGTCGTCAGTCTGGTCGATCGCCTTTTGCACCATTGTGAGGTCATTCCCATCGAAGGCGATTCTTACCGCTTCAAGGAAGCCTCCGAGCGCTCGAAGGCGCAGCGTCAACAACGCACCAGCCACCCCGCTGACGAAAAGGAGCCTGCAGCATGACCGGAAATCCTCATCAGCCGTCCGGTCTCGGGCGTGGAATCCAGTTCATCGTCAATGCCGAATGGACACCCGAGCAAGCAGCCGCCGTCTTCGAACTCCTCGACGATCTGCGAGACTGCATCTGGAGCCGTTACGCTCCCCACATCCAGCAGTTTGTCCGTCACCAACAAGCCCATGACGATCAGCACCCTTCCAGCGACGAGCAGACAGGGCAAAAGCCCCATCCTCTCGATCCCTCCTGGTAAAAAATACAAAGCGGCCCCATCGGGCCGCTTTCTCCTCCACAATCCTCGGCACCATTTGTCCGCGCTTTCTCGCAGCCGTTAACACCCTTGATAGCAACGACTGTTTCGTCGAGATGCCACTTGTCGGCAAAACTACCCCTGGACCGCCGCCGGATGGAGCGGGCATATCCGCGGCCGAACTTGGCAGCCCATTCCGCGACAGTCTGGAACGAGACTTCGATGCCGCGCTCGGCCAGAAGATCTTCCACATGACGCAGGCTCAGTGGAAATCGGAAGTAGAGCCACACCGCATACGCTATGATCTCGGCAGGAAAACGATGACGCTTGTATCGGAGCGTCATAATATCGGTGGGCGGGTGCGGGCTCATGCCCGTAAAGTCCGCCTAAAATGTTAAGGCGACGCTACCTGCCGGTGTTATACGGTTAAACGCTCGACGACTTGAGCCGCAACAATAGGCGCGTCATCCACATTGGTGTCCGGCCAGACCCGTGCGCGTTTTTTGGGGAAAGCACCGGGCACGAAATAGGAGAGGCCCGCGCTTGCAACATAGATAGTCGCTGCAACGCCGTCGAAATTGCGATTGAAATGGAACTGCGACTTCATCACGATAAAGTCCTGCTCCCTGATATTGATGCCGTGAGATTCGAAAATGGCGCGATCAACGATAAATCCTGGCTTTGACGTGGCGATCACAAGGAAACGATTATCAATCTCGATAAGGGCCGTCTTTCCCATGGCAGCGGATTCGTTGGCAAAACTAGGTCCGATGAGTTTAATATCCCTATTGTTGAGCATCTTGACCACGCCTTCGATCTCGAAGGGCAGATATAGCGGCGTCATCTTGCCGCCGAGACGCATCTTGATTTTCGCGCCGACTCCGGCGGCATGTGCCTGTGCGACGGTTTCCGGATCGTTGACCGTCATGGCGCCCTGGAGCTTCACGGGATGCTTCAGTGCGGCCTGCAGGATCAAGGTGCTGTCTCCCGGCGCGCCGGCCAGCGTCCGGTCACCAAGATCCGCAAGCGCCTTGGTAATGCCGCCCTTGTCCTTCGCAGTTGCATCCAGAGCCTCTGCGATGGTCACGGTTTCATCCTTGAAGCTCTCGCGCAGATTCCAGAACTTCTGCGCGTAATCCTCCACGATCACCTTGGCTTGCGCATATGGCCCGTTGCTCAGTATCACAGCGGCCTGACCCATGTCCGTTAGATCCGCAAAGCGATAGGCGTTGTAGATGCTAAGGTCCACCACTGGCGCTTCCGACTTCTCGAGCGCACGGGCACGTACGTGCATTTCCTTAAGTGGGCTGAGATGAGTTTCGAGCCTGCCTGGGGCAATCATCCGGGTTTTCGCGAAGGTATAGACCGGGCGCAGACGGCCTTCCAGGACATCGAAAACCAATCTGACCACCTTCTTGCCATTTTCGTAGTAATCGTCATGCGGATTGTTCTTGCAGGCGATGCAGATGTCGGCTGCCTTCAACATCTGCGGCGTGATATTCGCATGAAGGTCGAGACCTGCTCCGAGGACTGCGTTTCCGCCGATGACGCCACGAATGTAGGAGAGGAAGTCACCTTCCGCATCTTCAAATTCAGTCGTGGACATCGACCCATGCAGGTCGAGTACAATCGCATCGGGCGCGAGCTTGTTGACCTCCTCGCCCCAGAACCGGCGTTGCCCAATGTAGAAACTATGATCGATGGCGCCGCTCGGCGCGATCATCGAATCTGAAATGGGAAGAACCTGAATATCCGCGCGTTCAATCAAGGCGTCGACAATCCCGCCGAGCGTGGTGCCATTTCCCTTGGCCGCCTCGATCAAAGTCTCGCCGCGAACGACGGTGATATCTCCCGCTGCTGTCGCCGGCGCATATCCGTGCGATTCATGAAACAGGCGTCCGACTGCTATGCGCTTCATAATCTTATATTCCCTCTTGAATGTCAGCCTTTGGATTTTATACCGCCATGCAAAGAATTATGATCGCGCTCGATTTGGCGAAGAATGCGTTTCACGGTGCGATGGGGCTGGGCGGGTGGCGACCGCAACATAGTGCGCCGGGGACAAGTGCTTGAGTTCTCAAGGGGCCGCATGTCACTCCTGTTCGCCAGGGGTCGAAAATGGTGTAATCGACCAATCGATTAGGTCGACGGCACGCTGAAGTATCGCCTCCGTCCGAGCACGGCTGGGGGAAGTGGCAATGACATATCCGATCCAATCTCGGAGATCGCCTTTCCTGACGATTGGCGTCTTGGGTCCAACATAGAATTTGATCTCGGCTACACCTGGTATGGCGGCCGCCTGACTGTGGCCGCCGATCCAATCGAGGGTGCCATCGGTATCAGGAACGAGGAACCGCGCGGCCGCAGTCTGCGAATGTCTGCTGTGCAAATCACATTCGTCGCCGATGACAAGCTTGATGTGCTCAGTGACGAGGTCGATACCGCAAGCCAGTTGGACCAGTTGGGGCTCGAGCGCGCCAGCAAGACGCGGGTTGACCTCGATAACGACTGGACCACGCTTCGTCCACCGGAGTTCTATGTTCGTTGGCCCCCAGCCAAGGCCGAGAGCTCCCAAGCAGCTTAGCGAAACATCGGAGATGCGAGCATACTCCTCGTTGGTAAACGGGGCCGGAAACGTCGTCTCACGGAAGACGAAATGCGGTGGAGGGCCACAGTCAGCGATTCCAATTCCAATGATCTGGTCTCCCATTATGTCGACGCTATAAAAAGAGCCATGTGCGAATTCTTCGACCAGTATCCTCGGCGGGTACTGCCATATGTGCTGCCCGCCCAACAGATAGGTCGTATGTTCGGCTACCTCATCGAGGTCGCGGCACAATCGGACACCTCTGCTGCCGGCACCTACGGCTGGTTTAAGAATCACCGGCAGGCCGATCTCCGCGGCGAAGCTTTCCACCTCCGTCGCATCCGCTGCCAAGCGATAAGCAGGTATTGGAACGCCGGCCTCCGCGAGAAGCTGACGTTGAGTGAATTTGTTGCAGCATCGTTCAATGGATTCGGGGTTCGGTCCCGGTAGATCGAAATAGCGGCAGAGCTTTCCAACTGTCGCATAGAATGAGTCCCCGACCGACGTAATGCCAGCAATGTCATAGGTTGCACGTAGCAGGGAACATTCGCGGATCAGTGCATCGAGATCGCCTGTATCGACACGGATTGCCTCAATTCCTTCGGCCGCAAGATAGTCGTACTGAGCTGGATCAGCTGATAGGGCAATTGGATAAAGACCAAGACGCACGGCCGCCTGGACGTATAGCGGACCATTATACCTTGAACCTTCAAGCAGGATGAGCGCTCTTTTTGCCATTGGCTTTGACTCCGACATTGCGTGTTGTGCGGCGGTCCGAGCGTACATCGGCAAAATCCTTCTTCAGCCTTGCCTGATCTCAGACTTTGAGGTGAACGTACCATCGCCATCGATCCGGGGTTGCAAAGATTCTATAAATTTACTTGAAGGACCTGTCGCAACAGTTTGGTCACTGACGCCTGTCCCGCTTTTGTGATCCGGTGCCGTCGCTAGTCGGTTCGATTGAGATAATCTTTGAGCTTCGTTGCTAGGACGCGCACATGAGGCGGAGCGACCATCGTGTAATGGTCACCTGGCACCTCATGAATTTCCAGGCGCGCCCGCGCGAATTGCTTCCACCCAAGATCGCCATCAGGTTCATTAGTGGATGTGCGCAGCCCCTTCTTGGCTGCAAAAAGAACGGACCTGCTGTCGTTGAACCGAGGCATATATTCACGCAGCGCAATTTTATTTGCCTCGGCAACTGCCAGAATATTATTGAGCTGCGCTTCGCTCATGTCGGGGACATTGCCTGCTTGCCTTCCGAAATCCAGCAATGCCGTGACCTGACGCTCACGTTTGATGGAGTTCAGCTTTCGCCAATGTTTCTTCAGCGCAGGAAAAAGGACGCTCAATATAACCGCTTGCTCGCTAAGCCATTGAGGAATATGGCGGTTGCCGAGCAGGCGGTAATACCGGTCGCTTGTGTGCTCTTCATCTTTGTGAAGCGCTTTGGCATCGAGCAGCCCAACTATTGCTACCTCGTCACCAGCATCGTGCAATTGGCAGGCCATTTCCCAAGCAATGCTCCCGCCCATAGACAGCCCAGCGAGCTGATAAGGGCCTCGGGGTTGAACGCTCTTGATAGCCTCTACGTATTCCCGCGCCATCTCCGGAATGCTCAGGTGAGGGCTCGCTTCACCATTCAGACCGCGCGCCTGCAAGCCGAAGAGCGGCTGCTCCGTGCCAAGTGCCTTAGCAAGAGGCGTATATACGAGTACATGTCCCCCAAAAGGGTGGGGGCAAAACAGAGGCGTCCGCGAACCGCCGGTTTGTATCGGCACCAATGCGTTCGTGCGCACGCTTCTATGTGTCTTCGACAGGGCTATTGCGAGCCCTCTTGGAGTCTGGTGTTCCAGCAGCAGGGAGACAGCCAATCTCTCTCCCGTGAGCTGCTCGATGCGATCGATGACGCTTAAGGCGCTCAACGAATCGCCACCAAGATCAAAGAAGCTGTCGGTCAGGGCAACGTCATCCAAGCCCAAGATGTCCCGATAGACCGCCGCAATTTGGCGATCTAAAGCTGTCTCAGCAGACATCTCAACTACAGTCGGACTGCGCACCCCCTCGTTCCCAGTCGGGCGATCGACGGATCTGGCTGTAATATTAGGCTGATTCAAACCGGCATTTTGTTCCTGGTCCTTGGTGACTACCGCATCGAGCCAGTAACGCTTGCGATCAAAAGGATAAGGGGGGAGGGGGGTTCGCTGCAAGGGCTGGTGGTCGTGCAGACTAGACCAATCGATGCGAACGCCGCAGGTCCAAAGCTTGCCCAGCGTCTGTAAAAGGCTCGCGCGATCGCCTTGCCCGTGGTCGTCCCCTGGCAAGGCTGGAAACGCGACGGGGCTCCGCCTGTGGCCCTTTGACTTGAGCCGCCTGGAATGTGTGGTCAGGGCTGCGCCAGGCCCCATCTCAATGAACAACTCGTGGCCCGATTGCACTACCCGATCGAAGGCCTGATTGAACTGCACCGTCTCTCGCAGATTGCGGACCCAATAGCTGCCATTGAGCCGCACGTCCGCTTCAAGCCAGTCACCGAGCACTGTCGACATGAAAGGTATTTGAGGCGCTTGCAACTCGACTTGTTCTGCATGAATCCTAAACTCCGGCAGGATTGGATCGAGCAGTGACGAATGCACGGCATGGCTTGCGCGCACTTGTTTGCTCGCAATGGATTTCGCCTGCAATTGCTCATGGAACGCTGCGATCTCGGATGCTGCCCCCGAAACAATGCACTGACGCGGCCCGTTTATTGCCGCCAGTGAAAGGTTGTCGTTCCAATAAGGCTCGAGCTCTTCCGGCGACAAGCTGACTGCAACGATCCCGCCGACAGGCACATGCGACGTTAACTGTCCCCTTATCAGTGTCAGTCGAATGGCATCCGGTAGCGAGATGATGCCTGCAAGATGAGCGGCTGCATATTCTCCGATGCTGTGGCCGATCACAGCTGCAGGGAAAATGCCCCACGAGATGAAGAGCTTCGCCATTGCATATTGCGTAGCGAAGATGACAGGCTGTATGAGGGCTTCCAGCTGAGGCTGAAGCTCGTCATTGGATTTGCCTTCGCAGTAGAGCAGGGGGCGGAAATCAATATGTGCGAGCTCGTTAAGCCACTTTGCGCATTCGTCGATGGCGTTGCGGAATACCGGCTCTTCTTCATAAAGCTCCCGACCCATTCCGATCTGCTGCCCGCCCTGGCCGGAGAACATGAACACGATGCGGTGTTCACTGCTTGACGCCTCTCCTGCTGCGCCCGCATTCAGAGCCGCCTGATCGAGCTGGTCGGCTAATTCCACCGGATTGGATCCGACGAAACTTGTGCGATGTCTCAGAGCTGCTCGACCCGTTTGCAGGGTATATGCGATATTTGCTGCGCTGTGCCTAACATCGCTTCGGCGAATAAAGCTTGCCAGTTGCCGAAGCATTTCGGTTAATGCAGACCTGCTTGCACCCGACACTGGAAAAACTTGTAGCCTGCGGCCGCTTTGTTCACCACTCTGCGGCGGAGCCTCCTCGAGGATGACGTGCGCATTCGTGCCACCAATGCCAAATGAGCTGACCCCACCGCGCCGTGGCTCACCAGCTTTGGGCCAAGTGGTGCAGGTCTTGTTTACGAACACCGGGCTCTCCTTGAAGTCGATATTTGGGTTGGGCTTATCAAAATGCAGGCTAGCGGGAATGACGTTCCTGTTCAGCATCGTGGCGAGTTTGATCAGCCCCGTTACGCCCGCTGCGGCGTCGAGATGGCCGACATTTGTCTTCACCGAACCTATTGCGCAGAATTGTTTCCGTGCTGTGTGGGAACCAAAGGCCTTGGTCAGGCCGGAGATTTCGACGGGGTCTCCAAGATAGGTTCCCGTACCATGCGCTTCGACGTACCCAATGGTGTCCGCAGAGACCTCAGCATCGGTGAGGGCGGCTTGGATCACCGCAGCCTGTCCGTCGGCGCTGGGGGCGGTGAACCCGACCTTGGCGGCGCCATCATTGTTGATGGCGGTCCCCTTTATCACTGCCCAGATATAGTCGCCGTCTCTACAGGCGTCGCTCAGCAGCTTGAGGACAACGACCGCTGCTCCGCTGCCTCTCACCGTTCCCTGGGCTTTGGCATCGAACGCACGGCAGTGGCCGTCAGGGGACAAGATATGGCCTTGTTGATGGAGATAGCCTTTTCCATGGGGCAGGGAAATCGATGCACCGCCTGCCAGCGCCATATCGCACTCATTGCTGCGCAGGGTCCGGCAAGCGAGGTGGACCGCAACCAGCGAAGTGGAACAGGCCGTCTGAACTGACACGCAGGGGCCGGTCAAGTTGAGCTTGTAGGCAATGCGCGTCGTCGTGAAATCGTGGCCATTAAGAAGGCGGATCTGCAACTTCTCTGAATCCAGCAGGTCGCGGACTGCTTCACGTTCAGGGAGATAGTGGTTGGCCCCCACTCCAGCAAAGACACCGACGCGGCCTCCTGCGTTCTCGCGCGATCCGTATCCCGCCTGGTCGAGCGCCTGATACGCCGTTTCCAGTAAGATCCGCTGTTGCGGGTCCATCCAGGCTGCTTCCTTAGGCGAGAGACCGAAAAACGCTGCGTCAAACAAATCAACTCCGCTGATAACGGCTTCGCGCCTCACATAACTAGGCTTGCCAAAGGTATTGGGATCAACGCCGGCTTCGCGCAATGTCTGTTCATCTAAGTCTGCGATGGACTCTACGCCATCGACCAGATTGTTCCAGAATTGTTCGACATTCTCCGCCCCCGGGAACCTGCCGGCCAATCCAATGATTGCAACAGCATTGCGGTCCTGGTTGGGTTCGATTGCCGCCGGACCACTCGGTCTTTTTAAGTCCTGCGCGGGGTGAGAAGCGCCTGGAATTGCTGCCAGGTGCGCAGCGAGCGTTCTTATGGTGGGGTGCTCGAACAGATCCAGAATCTTGCAATCAATGGCCAAACGATCGTGGATACGCGCCTGAACCTGGACGATGGCCATGGAATGGCCGCCAACATCGAAGAAATTGTCTTCAACGCCGACGGAGTCCAGGTTCAGCACGTTCTTCCATATCTCAGCCACTTCCGCCTGCAACCCACCGGTCGGCAAAGTTGCGGCCCTTAATTTCGAGACGTTTCTCGGCTCGGGAAGAGCGCGCCGGTCGATCTTGCCGCTACGATTGGTTGGTAGCTGCGGGAGGAACACGAACTGTGAGGGGACCATGTAGCCAGGCAGCGCGGCGCGCAGAAAAGACTGAAGTTCATCGGCAACCTCCGAACTGCCCCGTCGCCTCACCACGTAGGCTGCCAGGCTCGCATTTTCATCGGGACCGGCTGTCAGCGTGACGCAGCATGCTTTGACGTTTTCGTGCTCCATCAGGCACTGCTCGATCTCGGCAAGCTCGACCCGCATGCCGCGGATCTTGATCTGTCCGTCTTTCCGGCCTAGGAACTCAATCGTGCCGTCTGTCCGGTAGCGGGCCCGATCCCCAGTTCGGTAGAGCCTGGATTGCGGATCATCATCGAATGGGTCTGGCAGGAAAACCTCGCGCGTGAGTTCATCGTGATTGATGTAGCCGCGGGCTACGCCGACACCCCCGATGTAGAGCTCGCCGATTGCGCCAACCGGTGTCGGATTACCATAGCGATCCAGGATATAAGCCTTGGTATTGATGGCGGGGTGCCCAATTGTTGGCTTTTGCTCCTCGGCTTTCACCTCAGTCCTTATGCAATAGACGGTCGTCTCCGTAGGCCCATAGGAATTGAAGATGCGGCGTTTCTCGCCCCATCGCTCAATGAGGCTCGGCGGCAACGGCTCTCCACCTGACTTTACCACAGTGAGATCAGGAAGATCATTCGACGGCAAGGAGGCCCACGCTGTCGGCGTAAGACCGGCGGCGGTAACGCATTCACGGCGCATGAACTCGACAAGCTCTGCTCCGGGCATCGATGCTGATGGAGGCGCCAGGCACAATCGACCACCAGAGGATAAAGCCAGCATAAAATCGAACAGCGATGCATCGAATCCGCAGGAAGCGAACTGCAATACCCTGCTATCCGCACCCAATTGATAGGTGCGTCTTAGATCCTCCGCCATGTTGCAGGCGCTGCGATGCTCAACCATCACGCCTTTCGGCTGCCCCGTGGAACCGGATGTATAGATCACGTAGGCCAAATCTGAGGGGCCGGCGGGGCAGTGCGGAGGCGTGACATCGTGGAGAGCGATTTCGGCGCGGTCCTTGTCGAGGAGAACCACCGCACATCCCTTCGCACGTTCAATGTCTAGCTTTGATAGGGCTGTCCCGAACGCCTGTTTTTTAAGCTCCGCTTTGCTTATCACTGCAGTGGCGCCAGCGTCCCGCACCATGAAATGCAGACGGTGGGGTGGGAGTCGCGGATCGAGAGGAAGATAGACGGCCCCCGCCTTCAACACCGCTAGAAAGCCGACAATGAGATCGCACGAACGCTCGACGAGGACGCCGACCACGTCTCCAAGGCGGACACCTTTTGAAATTAGATGACGGGCAAGCTTGTTTGCCTTTTGCTCAAGTAAGGCGTAGCTGAGCGCCTCCATTGAGCAACTGACAGCGATATTGTCTGGGCGAGCGGCAGCATGAGCTTCGATCAGGGTGTGCAGGCAAATGTCGGACGGAAAACCTGCAGCGGTGTCGTTAAAATCATGAAGGAGCTGATGCTCCTCCTCTGGAGTTAGAAAACAATAGTCGCCTATCCGTCGCGCTGGCGCATCTGCAATCGCCTCGAGCAACAACTGATAGTGCTGCGCCAGCCGCTCGATGGTGCTAGGATCCCACAAATCCGCGTTGTATACGACATGTAGACGGACACTTTCTTTGCTGGCCAAGATACGAAAATCAAGATCGATCCAGATATCGGTCTCGCAAAGTCGGATTTGCGCAGGCAAGCCGGAGAGGTCGACGTCGCATGACGTGAAGCCAAGAGAACTCACCGCCTCTGGAATGAAGTTGAAAACTGCTTGCGCGAGCGGATTGCGATCAGGTGCCGGGGGGAGCTTGAGCTTCTCCAGTAGCAGGGGAAGGGGAAAATACTCGTGGCTGCGCGCGCAGCGCATGAGCTGACGCACCTGCTGCAAATGGTCGAGGAAAATGGAATTTTCGGAAAGATCCTGGCGTAGGGCCGCCAAGGTCACAAAGTAGCCGAAGGTGCCCGAAAAATTTTCTGTCGGACGACCGAGGCGTGGCACGTAAAGGGTGATGTCGTCCTGATCGCCATAGCGATGCAGCAGGACGTAATAGGCAGCAAGCAGTACGGTGGCGAGCGTCACTTTTTCTTTATGCGCCAGTCGCTCCAAGCGCGCGACCAGCGGCATCTCAATATTCACGGAGAAAACTGACCCGGTGTGCGTGGCAAGTGCAGCTCGGGGTCTGTCGGTCGGAAGGGGCAGGTCAGGTTCATGATCAACAAGCTGGCTGCGCCAGTAGGCCCACATGCGTTCTCCGTCGTCGCCGGCAAGGAGGCGCTCTTGCCAGGCTACGAAGTCCCCGTAAGGAGACGCCGTGGTCAGACTTGGCATATCCGTGTCGCCGCAGCACGCCTGGTAGTGCCTGCCGAACTCGTGCAAAAAGGTGCGAATGCTGAAGCCGTCGGAAATTATGTGGTGGAAATTGAGGAGGAGAACCTCTTCCGTGGCATTGCGGATGAACAGGTGAGCGCGAAACAACGGCCCATGTTCCAGATCGAAAGGCGAGCGAGCTTCAGCTGCGATGGAGTGATGGAAGTGCGCCTCTTCGAGACCTTGTAGCCGAACGACATGAAAGCTCAGAGAGGCTGTCTCATGAATGCGCTGAACGACCTGCTCGCCTTCCTGGTGAAAGGTCGTGCGCAGCATTTCATGGCGGTCGATCAATGATTGAAGCGCGCGCCGCAAGGCATCAATGTCGAACGGTGCCTTTATCCGCAGTTCGACTGGCAAATTGTATTCGCTACCGGTCGGTCGTTTTTGATGATGTATCCAAAGGCCACTCTGACCATGCGACAGCGGACGCGTAACATGACCCATTGCTTTCTCCTGCCACTTAGTTGTGCGGAGAAGTTACCCCTCTTCTCTTGGAAACGGTTTGAATTTTTTGAGAATAATTCAGTCGTTTATGTGAAACTGTCGTATGACAGAGCACATATTCACTCGAACTAACAATTTTCAGTGACATGGCAATGACCTGCCACTGAGTTTTTCCTCCATCTGAGATTAGAGTCCGGGCCTTGATCGAAGGACGGACTGATGAAGCGGAAGCGGTTCACGGAAGAGCAAATCATCACGGTGCTGCGCGAGCACGAGGCGGGTGCGAAAGCGGGCGATCTGGCCCGCAAGCACGGGGTCAGCGAGGCGACGCTGTATAACTGGAAGGCCAAGTATGGCGGTAGGAAGCCCAGGCTCTCATGCCGGCGTCCCGTCTCTTCGACGGCTTTGTCGAATACACCAAGCGGGTCTCCCCAACCTGCCTCGTGCATTTAGAGCGCAACCGCTACAGCGTTCCGGCGTCCTTTGCCAATCGGCCCGTGAGCCTTCGGGTCTATCCGGATCGTGTCGTTGTCGCTGCGGAGGGTCTGATTGTCTGTGAGCATCGCCGCATCATCGATCGATCGCATGATCGACCAGGACAGACGATCTATGACTGGCGGCACTATCTGGCTGTCGTTCAGCGCAAGCCAGGCGCCCTACGCAACGGAGCACCCTTTGCCGAACTCCCGATGCATTCAGGTCGTTACAGCAGCATTTGCTCAAGAAGCCGGGCGGCGATCGCGAGATGGTCGAGATCCTGGGCACTTGTCCTGCAACACGACGAGCAGGCCGTGCTCCTGGCCGTGGAGATGGCGTTGGAGGCCGGCGTTCCAACCAAGACCCATGTGCTGAACCGGTGGCGTCGCCTTAACTTGGGTTGGGCACGGGATGCCCCCCGATATGGCCTCTTCACGCGGCTGTCGACAAA
>NZ_JBWKME010000198.1:0-571 GCF_056431085.1 Mesorhizobium waitakense
GCCATCCCGCTTGGAGATGATCTCAACCATGAATCCTCCCAGATTCGCTCGCTTGCGTCGTAGGCGCGGCGCATTTCTTCTTCTTTTCAGCGAAGCCTACACTGTCACAGCCAACTTCGCCATTCACACATTTGTGCTACAAATTCGCGCGACGGTCCGAAAAAAGTATATAAAAACAATAGCTTAATTTTCGTATCGATTCCAGCTAAGGGGACCATCACGCTTTCCCACTATGGTGAACGGAACCCTGGCCATCTTCATCCTGAGTCCTCTTGATTAGGTTCGCCAGACCATACGAGACGATACGAAGGATATGGGTTGGCTAACCATCCGCTAAGCCATTGATTTTGTTTGAAAATCATACACCCTCCGGGCCCACCATAACCTTTGATTTTTGAGGCGGCAAATCACGGCTGCTTCATGCCACAATCATTCTCTGACGCAGCTGCGGAATAGAGAAGCAGAGAGAATGCTAAGCCTGGACGTCAAATCGCGCCGGGCAGACTCTGTTGTGGATAAGAAAACCCGGCGGCAACCCACCGGGTTTCGGTTTCGCCGAAGCGAGACCTGT
>NZ_JBWKME010000199.1:0-3729 GCF_056431085.1 Mesorhizobium waitakense
CTTGAATCACGATCAAGCCCGAAGTGGAATCCTGAATATCAACAACCCCTAAGCAAGCAAATCAAATATTCAGCCCCGCTGCCTGGTGAGGGCTGGGCGTTCACTGGCCGGCTCAGCAACTCCGGCAGTCAGGCTTACAGATTTCTGCAGGTCGCAGCCGCCGAAGGCTGGATTTCAACCGGCGAATTCGTCGAGGAGCTCGAAAATGCACGTCGCCCATAACCAATTCCTTTCCCGACTGCGCGCCTTCGACGACGACGCCACCGCCTTGAAGGCCGGGATGTTTTTCCGAGCCGCGCTGCATAAAGGCGATGATCTCGCAAAGGCCTGGTGCGGGAAAAACGGTGTCGTTCTGCAGAAGGCCCAGGGCGAGCTGTCCGGTCCGGCCGGCGGCTTCCTCGTTCCGACCGAAATTGAGGCGGGCATCATCAAGGTTCGCGCCCTGGCAGGCACGTTCCGACGCAACGCCGACGTGAAACGCATGGGTTCGGATTCGCGCTCATTCCCTCGTCTGAATACCGGCTTGACGGCCGCCTTCGTTGGCGAGAATGCGCTGATCGCCGAGCAGGATCGTGCTTGGAGCACCGTCGCACTCAACGCAAAAAAAGCGGCGGCGCTGTCTCGCATGTCCAGCGAACTCGGGGAGGATGAGACGGTCGACCTTGGCCAGGACTTCGCCGAGGATGCCGCCTACGCTCTGGCAGCGCTGGAGGACTCGTGCGGCTGGAATGGCGACGGCACCAGCCCATACGGCGGCATCACTGGCGTGAACGTCAAGCTGATCGACGGCACTCACACCGCATCCGTCATTACCGCACCCGGCAGCGCCCACGACACCTTTGACGAACTCGACGCCACAGACCTGGCCGCACTGGTGGCGCTGTGCCCTGAATATGCTCTACCGAGCGCAAAGTGGTTTTGTTCGGCCTATGCCGTTGGACGCACATTCGCACGGCTTGGCGCCACCGCTGCCGGCATGACCATGACCGCAAGCGGTCCACGACCGATGATGCAGTATCTTTCATGGCCGATCGAGCCGATCCCGAGCCTGCCCGGCGCTGGCGACCAGTCTGGCAAGGTGATGATTGCCTTTGGGGATCTCAGCCTGGCTGCCACGCTCGGCGACCGACGCGGCGTGACCGTCCAGACGACCGAAGACAGGTACATGGAGTACGATCAGATCGGCTGCCGTGCGACCGAGCGGTTCGACATCAACGTTCATGATCTCGGCGACACCACAACTGCCGGACCACTCGTCGCGCTGTTGGGGAACTAGAGCCATGCGCTATCTCGACATCGAAATGGTCAATCCACCGTTCGGCGTATCGGCCGAACCCCACAATGATCGGGTCCGGCTGGTTCTCAAGACCCGACTTGGCGAGCTGCTGGCCGTCGATATGACCAAGGAGGTGGCAGCCGCCTTGGCGAAGTCGCTGGGCGCCGCGCTGAAGGATCTCGGCAAATGACTGAGATCGTCCGCCACGCATCGCCAGCCGTCCTGAAGTTCGCTGGAGCCGGCATCGGCGCCCGACAGGTCCGCGCCATCGTCTCGACCGGCGATGTTGATCGCCAAGGCGATATCATCGATCAGGCTGGCATCAAGCTCGACGCCTTCCGCAAGTCGCCGACTGTCCTTTGGCAGCACGATTCCGATCATCCCATTGCCAAGGCACTGAGCGTCAACGTCGAAGGCGGCAAGCTTGCTGCCCTGGTGCAATTCCCCGACGAGGGCGTGAGCGCCAAGAGCGACGAGGTGTATGGGCTCATCAAGGCCGGCGTCGTCAACAGCACGTCAATCGGCTTCCTGCCGTTGAAGTGGCAGCCGATCGACCCGACAAAGCCATGGGCCGGGCAGAAGTTCACTAGCTGCGAAATGCTTGAGTTCAGCTTTGTCAGCGTGCCAGCAAATGCGGGCGCCCTGATCACCGGCAGATCCGCAAGCAAGACGCCGCGTCTCGATGCAGCACGCCTGCGCCTGGCACAGATGGTGGCAGCCAAATGACACAGTTTCAGCATGCGGCCTTTGAGACGGGCAGCCATGCTTGCCGGCGACTGGTGGGAATTCACTGGTCGCCGGCACTCCGTTCAATCGTGCACTCCACGATTTCCCGCTTGGTCGTAACCGTGAACGTCGGCCAGGCGGTGACCTATCAACGGGAGGCCTGCACATGCTGATCGGTCACAAGACAGCAATCCGCACTGGCGTCGTTGTAAGCTGGCAGGCCGAGCGCGGCTTCGGCTTCATCCGTCCCGATGGTGCCGATCGCGACCTGTTCGCCCATGTAACCAACCTCGCAGGCTTCGACGAGCTGCACGTCGGCGCCAAGGTCTCATTCGACGATGGCATCAGCGAGCGCTCCGGCAAGCCTGAGGCGCGCAACATCAGGCTGGCAAACTGATGAACAAGGTCCGCAACGAAGCAGAGTCCGACAGGCTCACCGTCGAAGCTGGCGGGGTCATCGTGATCAGGTCAGGCGGCATCCTTCGCGCTGAAGCTGGGGCGATCCTCGACATTCCCGAACAGGTGGAGTTCTTCGCCGGCATGACCTTCACCCTGTCAATGCGGGAGAGGTTCATCAGGACGACAAGTTCAAGCGCGGTGTCGATCATCGTTCCGCCTTACTCGGCCGTGCCGTTCGTACCCGGTACATCGCGCATCGTCGTTCAAGGGGGCACAGGTCAGGTATCATTCGTTGCGGGGCAAGGCGTCACCATCAACACGCCTGAGACCCTGAGCATCGCCAAGCGCTACGCCACCGCAATGGTCATCGCGACCGACACCCAGGACGTTTGGGATCTCTGCGGCTACCTGGAAGCAGCATGACCAAGGGGGTCTGCCATCGTAAAACCGAACGGGTGCCCCAACCGCTCCGGGGTCACGGAGAGATTTTTTCTACCCGTTTGAATATTTCAGGGGTCTGAAATGGCCAAACCGCCAGCAAAACCGCAGAAATCCGCCATTTCGCTCGCTCCGACATGGATGAATCCGCGTCAAAAGGGCGAATTTTCCGCTCTCTTGGCGACTGAAAAGGGCTGGAAAGGCTTCGCAACCGCAGGGGAACTGGAACTGCTCGCCGACTATGTCGATCTTCGATCCCGGCTCGACGGGATGCGCAAGCTGGTGCGATCAGCACTGCGGAAGAAAGACGCGGGCCAGGTCATGGCGCTGAACCGCGAGATCAACTCGACGATCGATCGATCGCAGCGGCTCGCCAACGAATTGCGGCTGGTCGACAAGGAAACGGCCGTAGCGGAGCGTAGGCGATGACCGCCCGCGAACTGCTCGCCGCCAGCCACGCGCACATGACACAGGAAGAGGATGCAGCCTGATGGTCTGGTTCGCAACACCAGGGAAGTCGAATGCTGGTGCGCATTGGGTCCAGACGCCACCGGAGAACACCGCCACGCAGCCGGAGCCGGTTTCGGCCGCGTCGCCGTATTCGGTTTCCAAGGTTCTTGGCCGCCCTATCCCGATCGTCATCGGCACCTACAAGGTCGATGGGATCCCGGTCATTGGTGGTGCTCGCACCGACACCAAGGTCACCGGTTACAACACCATCCACATCTGCTGGGGGCCGGAAGCCGGCTATCCTCCGGGCACGAATTTCATCGGCCAGGGCGGCACCGGCTACGATGCCGTGGTGCCGATATCATCCTCCGAACAGGTGGCCGCACTTGGTTATCTCTTGGCCTTCGATCCCTTCGGCGATGGCTACCAACTGGTCAGCG
>NZ_JBWKME010000200.1:0-2026 GCF_056431085.1 Mesorhizobium waitakense
CAGCGGGTTCCGGCTCGGCGACGACGACGGCGTCGGCGGCGCGCGCACCGGAAACAGCGATTAGAGCCGCAGCGGAGCTAAGGAGAAGGCTCTTGATGTTCATTTTCAAACTCCAGCTTCAAAGTGGGTGCGGTGAAACTACGGCCTCTGAAAAAGATAGTGACCACCCCTTTTCCAAGTGCGAGATTTACGCTCGCGCTTAGTCACCACAATCGAAATCGGCCGCAACGAAATCAGTCGAGACGACATTGCCCAAAGGATGTGACAAAAAAGGTACTATTTCGTTTCAACCCTAGGCCGCAGTAACGATTTTAACTATCTGAGCCAGATAGCGATAGCGGCGCGTTTAACGAAGAAGCCCATGAAGTTGGCCAGCAGCTTGTCGTAGCGGGTTGCGACACGGCGGAACTGCTTGAGCTTGTTGAAGAAGCGCTCGATGATGTTGCGCTCTTTGTAGAGAGTGTCGTAGGGACGTTGGACCTTGCGGTTGCGCTTCGGTGGGATGACGATTTCGGCCCCTGTTTCAGCGATCTTTTCGTGCAGGTGGTCGGCGTCATAGCCCTTGTCGGCGATCGTGGCACCAGCCTCGAAGCCATCGACGAGATCATGGGCAAAGGCGATGTCGTTGCGCTGTCCGGGGCTGGAGATCAGGCGAACCGGTAGCCCGAGCGCATCGCCGGCGGCATGGATCTTGGTGCTTACCCCGCCTCGAGACCGGAGCGCACGATCTGGAAAGTGTTTGAGGAAGAGCGCGGCAAATTGGTCGACTACCGCGGCCCCTTCGATGCATTCCACACGGTCCCCGCCTCGGTGTCGAAGACATGCACGGTGCGCTTCGACAACAACAAATATTCTGTCCCGTCGACGGCCGTCGGCCGCCCGGTGGTGATCCACGCCTATGCCGGCAAGATCATCATCCGCCAGGACGGCGTGGTCGTCGCCGAACTTGTCCGCTCGTTCGGGCGCGGCGAGACGATCTATAATGCCTGGCATTACGTCCCTGTGCTTGCCCGCAAGCCCGGAGCGCTGCGCAACGGCGCGCCGTTCCAGGACTAGGTTCTGCCGTCGGCCATGGAGCGGGTGCGGCGGAGATTGAAGGCGGCGCGTGACGGCGATCGGCAGATGGTGTCGATCCTGACCGCGGTGCTGACCGACGGCATCGATGCCGTGGAGGCTGCCTGCCAGGAAGCGCTCGACCAGAATGTCTGCTCCGCCGCCGTCATCATCAACATCCTGGCCCGGCGGCGCGATCCGGCGCCGGCCGTCACCATTCTCACTATGGACGCTCTTCGCCTGCAACACGAGCCGGTTGCCGACTGCGCCCGCTACGACAGCCTTAGGAAGGCAAGCTGATGGAACGCACGCAGGTTCTGGATCTGATGGGGACACTGAAGCTCTATGGGATGCGCGGCGCCTATGACGAGGTCATGGCGACAGGCATCATGCGCCAGCACGAGCCGCCGAGGATCGTTGGCGATCTGCTGTCGGCCGAGATCGCGGAGTAGCAGGCGCGCTCCATCAATTACCAGCTCACTGTCGCTAAGCTGCCGAACGCCAAGGACATCGATGAGTTCGACTTCGACGGCACGCCGGTCAACGAGGTGCTGGTCCGGGACCTTGCCAACGGCACCTTCGTCGCCGACCAGCGCAACGCCGTTCTCATCGGCGGCACCTGAACCGGCAAGTCGCATCTGGCAATCGCCCTTGCCCGGGCCCTGATCCGCGACGGAACGCGCGGTCGCTTCTTCAACGTCGTCGATCTCGTCAATCGGCTCGAGACCGAGCACCGCGGCGGCAAGCAGGGCCGTATCGTCGACTACCTCACCCGCTCGACTTCGTCGTGCTCGATGAACTCGGCTATCTCCAGTTCGCGCAAGCCGGCGGGCAATTGCTCTTCCACCTGATCAGCAGGCTCTACGAACGGACCTCGATCATCGTCACCACCAACCTGGCGTTCGGAGAATGGCCCGCCGTCTTCGGCGAACCGAAGTTGTCATGATGCCTCCTTCCTTGATCGCCTGTTGCG
>NZ_JBWKME010000201.1:0-1792 GCF_056431085.1 Mesorhizobium waitakense
TTTGTCGACAGCCGCGTGAAGAGGCCATATCGGGGGGCATCCCGTGCCCAACCCAAGTTAAGGCGACGCCACCGGTCGAATTGGCGCTTACCATCGAACCCGCGATCGGCTACCTGAAAGAGGATGGTCATATGGGCCGGAACTTCCTGAGTGGCCGCCACGGCGATCGGAACAATGCCGTGCTCTCCGCCATCGGCCACAATCTCCGCCCCCTCCTCGCATGGCTCAGGCGTCTCTTATGGCTCAACGTGGTTGCGATCCTTGAAGCATTCGACAACCGCTCAGCGCTCAAACCGGGCTTCTAACGCCGAAAGCGATCTGTCAGCCGTCCACCACGACTGGCAAGGTACCATTGAGCACCTTGTACGTATCGGGACGACGGTCCCTAACGAGGCGCGGCCCCCAATAACCCACTGAAGCACCGGCAAGTCCGGCACATATATCTATCTCCGCAGTGACCACTCCGATTTGGTCCAGTCCGCTGCTTACAATGATGCCACCGAGCGGATCGACAATCTGGCTGAAGCCAATAAAGTTCGATCCACCATGTTCACCAACGAAATTTGATGAGATGAGCCAGCGGCTGTTTTCTAAAGCTCGCACACGGTCATATAGGTCGTACCTGCGCACAGCGGAGTTGTTTTCGCGGTCGCCGTGGCCAGGGGTTGCGGCCCACGCGGACCCTATCACCAGCAGTTCGGCCCCCGAAAGGGTAAGTTCTCGGCACCCCTCCGGCCACGATTTGTCGTAGCAGATCAGCAGGCCTACTTTGCCAAGGGGCGTATCAAAAACTGGCCAATGGTCGCCCGCCCGGTAGATAAAGTTCTCTTCGAGGGTGAGGTGGACCTTGCGATACGACCCTATATATCCCTGCGGCCCCGCGAGCACTAGGGTATTGTAGAGGATGCCTGGCTGCTTGCCAGCCTCAATGAGGCCAAAGACAACATGGATGTTGTGCTTCATGGCAGCGGTTATTAGGCGTTGCACTGAGGGGCCATCCGGGACCGACTCGGCTATGCGCTGAGCTTTCGTGATGACGTCTTCAAGCTTGGCCAAGTCCAGGACCGCCAGGTAGCCTTGCAAGCTCGTCTCAGGAAAGACGACAAGGGAAGCACCGGCACTAGCGGCCTCCTTGATATAGGATAGGTGTAGGTCAAGGTTTTTGTGCACGTCGTATGTGCCCGGAAACGCACAGGTGGCGATTACGTTCTTGAGCATGTAGGTCTCCCTGATGAGGGCAGGTTAACTGAACCACTGCCAGGCTATCTATCTATCGATCGCATGGAAAACGGATCAGCGAAATCCAGAAATAGTTATTTGCGGCGGTGGGTAATTATGCAACGGGTAGCGCGGGTCGCCCCAATTGCCGTCTCGACCAACGAGCGTTTGCCGTAACCGATGGAGACCTGCCATTTCATCTGGCCGTCTCTGCTGATTGTGGCGATATGCTGGTCCATTAGTCCGGCAGGTGCGCAGTTGATTGGTTCGACCGCGCTGACGCGAGGCGGACGATCGCAGCCGCCGCGCTTTGATCGATGACTCCGTCGTATGTCGGTTTTCCATCATAGGCATGTCCGGGATCAGCACCAATGAGACAGAATCGGGCTAATTGAGAGAGGAGGTTTTCTGGTTCATCGTAACCTTTCAAAGGAACGACGATGAGACAGAAAACGGACGTAACGAAGCCTTCTGCTGAGAAGGTGATCAAGGACATTCGGCGGTGGCGTCGCCTTAACTTGGGTTGGGCACGGGATGCCCCCCGATATGGCCTCTTCACGCGGCTGTCGACAAA
>NZ_JBWKME010000202.1:0-7795 GCF_056431085.1 Mesorhizobium waitakense
ATGTTGAATCAGAACCGCGATGATTTGGGAATCCTACGACTCCTATAAAGCTCATCCCGCTCTAGAAAAGAGCCGGCGGCAAAGCTGCCAATCTCCCTCCACGAGAGGGGAGATCGGCCGTCATCGCCGCTTACGTCAATCGCCCATGTTTGGCTCAGGGCGTGTCGAGATTCCGGTCAGGCCGAGCCGGAGTCGAAGACGGGCGCGAAGCGACCAAACAAGGTGGGCTTCGAGAACCGGAGCGGAGCGTACGTTTGGGTACGTGAGCACCGGAAGCGCAGAAGACCGCCGTTTGTAGGCCGGCCTCGCCGGAATATCGGCGTGCCCTAGGCGTTGTCGCCCCAGTTCTCCCACAGCACCGTAATCGTGCCGGTCACCGCGATCGTCCCGTCGGCGTCGATATCGGTGCCGATGGGCAAGGCGAGGTTGAGATAGAGATCGACCGGCGTGGTGGTGCCATCCAGCGTCGCGGCGGCGGCGATGTCGGCGGTCGAGGCGGTGGAGAGCGCCGCACCGGCGCCGTCCAGCGTGCGAGCGGTGGCGGCGAGCACGTTGACCATGGTCGTGGCCAGCGTCGCGCTCGATGCCGCCGACGAGCCGACCGACCAGGTGAGTGCCGCATTGTCATTGATGGTCGCCGCGCGGGGGCTGAGTACGGCGAACTGCAATCTTGCCGTGCCGCCCTTGATGCGCACCTTGCCGTCGGTGAAGTCGAAGATCTTCTGGCTGGCATAGGCCAGCGCGTCGGTGACCGGCACCGGCATGGCACTGAACGAAAAGACGGTGCGGAAGGCGCCGCCCTGCCCTGATGTGACGGCTTTCAGGCCGGCTTTCGGCGGGGCAAGGCCGGCCTCGCGGGCGGCGGCGCGGACAAGTGTGCGGGGTAGACCTCGGGCCATTGGTATGTCTCCATTGTTTGAGTGAGGAGTGGTGCGCGCAGCGCATGGGAAGCCAATTGCTTGGCTTTCCAAACGACGAACGCCCGGAGCGATAGCGAAGGGACCGGCGCAGCCAGGCCGAACCGGGAAAGGCTGAATCATTTTGACAAGGATCGGCGCTACCGCCTTGTTCGCATGAGGTGTTTTCGGGCCTCGATCCATCAACGCCCGAGAAACCCTGTCTTATATCGTGAGGCCTGGTGCCCCCGTTCCGCCGCAATGCGGCGGCACGTGGCGAGCGATAGGGATTTCAGGCATTCAAGGGAGACTTCATATGAACTTTCACAAAGCCATCGCCGCCGTGCTGATGACTGCAGCACTTGCAGGCTGCGCACAGACCGAAGGCCAACAGCGAGCCGGAACCGGCGCGCTGATAGGCGGCGCCGGCGGCGCCCTCGTCGGCCAGGCCATTGGCGGCAACACCAAGAGCACGGTCATTGGCGCGGCCAGCGGCGCCCTGCTCGGCGCGGTTGTCGGCTCGGCCACCACCCCGCAACCGCAACGCCGCGGCGAACAGATGTGCCGGTACCAGGACCGCGACGGCCGCATCTACACCGCGCCCTGCGACGACCGGTATTATAACGGCGATTATTGAGGCACCGGCGCCGGTGACGCCAATCTCCCCCTCGTGGGGAGATGTCCGGCAGGACAGAGGGGGGCGCCGTAGAGCGTCAACCTCAACAGCCACCGAACCCTGACAATGCCTCACACGCCACTGCCTCCAAAACATCGCGCAAACGCCAGATCGATGCGCAAGGTGATGACCGACGCCGAACTGAAGCTCTGGAACGAGCTTCGCGCGCACCGGTTGATGGGGCTTGGCTTCCGGCGGCAATTTCCGATCACCGGTTACGTTGTCGATTTTGCTTGCCCCGAGAAGAAACTGATCGTCGAAGTCGACGGCTCCCAGCATGCGGAAGCCGATTTCGTCGCAGGCGACGAAGCAAGGACGGTTCGTTTGGAACAGGATGGCTGGACCGTTCTGCGCTTCTGGAACGACGACGTCATTCGCGACATCGACAATGTCTGCCAGCATATCGTGATAGCGGCCGGGCTCGGAGGCGCGTCCGAACAGCGGTAACGCCGGCGGGACAGCGCCCCCCTCTGTCCTACCGGACATCTCCCCCACACGGGGGGAGATTGGCAGCTTCGACGCCTCGCTCACTCCTGCAACGTTGGCGATTGGCGAAAGCGGCGATGAAGGCTAATCTCCCCGGTGTGGGGAGGTGGCCGGCCGCCCAGAGGGGAGCGCCGTAGAGCGCCAACCTCAGCAGAACCGCCACCTACCCCTCCTCAGCCTTCGCCGCCTTCTCCAGCGCCAGCAGATGCGCCTCGTCCAGCGTCAGAAATCCCATGATGTGCTGCACCACCTCGGCGCGAGCATTGCTGAGCGCGCTGTGCAGTTCGAAGCCGCTGGGCGTGCGGGTCCGTGCCATCCACTCGCCATAGGACGGGCGTCTGTAGTAGCCGACCGTCGCCGCAAGGTCGGCCAGCACCATCTCGCCGTCCGCGCCGGAAAACACCCTGAGATACGCCTTGGTCAGCGCCTCACGGGCCTTGGTTGGGCCGCCGGCCTGAGCGGAATGGGCAAAGCGTTTGTGGCTCATGCGCCGTCTCCCGCCGCTCCCGATGTTCCGTGTACACCTTCACCAGCCGGCCCGGCCTGGCCCTGCAGCATGCCTTGCAACCCGTCGAGCAGGCCGCTGTCGCGCGCCTGCACGGCCGCCGGTACGGCATCCTTGGCCGCCTTCCCTGCGCTGGCGATCGCCGCCATGCCGGCCTGGGCCTGGCTTGCCTTGGCGCGGGCATCGCGCAGGCTGTCGACCTCTTGCCTGCGGCGGAAAATGCGCTGCGGGCTGCGGCCGGCGCCCTGCACGATCTTGATCGCCTCGTCGCTGTCGATGTTGTCCATCACGCCGGGATCGAACTGCGCCATCTGCATGGCCGTCGTCACCACCTGGATGGTGTCGCGCGCCTCGGCCGAGCGACGCAGCACGTCGAGCGGGCCGGTAAAGGTCGGCCGCACCGCCTTGCCGGCAAGGCTCGCCGGCGGCAGGAAGCGGCTGTCCTCGTCATAGAGCCCCTTGTCCTCCAAAATGCCGAGCTCGCGGTCGAGATTGGTGGCAAAGCCGGCCTGGATGATCGAGCCGGAGGGGCCGAGCAGCGCGCCCTTTTCTTCTTGCCTGATCAGCGCTTCGGTCGCAGTCATCTGCGGGTTCTGCACCAGTGTCTGGAACAGGTTGACGAACATCATGTCGCGGATCTCGTCGGCGCGGCTCTGCGCGTAGTTGAAGGCATAGGTCGGATTCTGCCCGGTCGAGATCGGCGCGATCAGCGGCCTGCCATTGTCGTCGATCAGGCCGGGATAGTTCTCGCCGGGATTGAGCACAGGCACATAGTCGAGCCTGGCTTTCGAGGCGGTGGCCGGATCGGTGATCTGCTGCAGCGCGCGCAAGCCCGATCGACGCACGGCGTTTTCCTCGCGCACGGTGGTCAGCGCCTCGATGGTCGGCGAAATGCCGTACGGGTCGCCCTCGTAGCGGCGCCAGTTGAAGGTCGACACCGGGAAGGTGCGAAAGCCGCTTTCCCGCACGATCTCCTCCTCGTCCTCGATGACGTGGTAGGAGGCAAACGCCGTGTCGAGATACTGGGTGTGGCCGCCGAGCCTATACATCTTGCGCTCGTCGCGCGGCTGGATGCACTGGACCAGCGAGATCTTGGTCTCGCATTTGGCCGGATCGTCGACCAGCATCTTGATGCGCACCGGCAGCTTTTCATAGCCGAGCAGCTGTGCGGCCTGCCGCGCGGTGCGCTCGTAGCGGCGGTGAAAGATGTCGACCTGGCCCCAGCGGTTGCGGCTGAGATACCCCTCGACCACGGGGATCGAGGCATAGCGGATCAGCGTCGAGCCAAACCCTTCCTCGGCATAGAGATAGGCCGGGCCATAGCGCACGACATTGCGCAGGCAGGCCTGTGTCGCCGGCACGAAGTTCGAATTGGCGGAGTAGCGCAGCGAAAACAGGAAATCGCGCAAGGATTCCGCCCACTCCTTTTCCTCGTCGGTCTCCTCGTCGTTCATTTCGGCGGTCGACAGGCCGTGCCATTTTTCCGACTGCGGAATGATCAGGCTTTCGAGGCCTGCAGCGAGCCGGTTGGCGGCCGAGTTGATGGTGTTGGCGTAGACCCGCGCGCCCCGCCGCTCCTGCCGCTCGGCCTGCGAACCCGCCCCGCCGCCGCGGCGGCGGCCCCATATGTCGGGCGCGTCGGGATCGCAGAACTCCGCCACCTGCTCCCACACCGCCTCATACTGGCTGCGCTCGCTCTCGAGCTCGGACTGGCGGGACAGGATATCGCGGGCACGGGAATCGGTCATGGGATGTCTCACTTGTTTGGCGCAAAGGCCGAAGCTGCCAATCTCCCCCCTCGTGGGGGAGATGTCCGGCAGGACAGAGGGGGGCGTGAAGGATCGCCAGCCTTTCGATCCAATCGGCTGACATTTTGCTCAGGCAAGATGCATTGCGATCTGCCGACAGGCCGGCGGGACAGCGCCCCCCTCTGCCCTGCCGGGCATCTCCCCCACACGGGGGGAGATCGGCTGTCGCCGTCGGTTTCGCCCAACATTGGAAGATGGGCACCGCGACCATGTCATTCTTTTGCGCGGTTCTCGGTCTAAGATTCTTCTCGCGGCGGGTTTTGGAGGAGGTCGATGTGACGACGACAAGCCTTGCCGGCACCCTGAGAAACCGCGGCAAACAGGTGGCCAAACGCCTGCTTGGCTATGATTCCCGCAACTGGCTGCGCATCCGCCAGATCGAGGCATTCACCGTCTTCCTCGAAGCCGGCAACCGCAAAGCCGCCGACGTGATCGAGATCTCGCCCGGCTGGAACCGCTATTGGCGGGCGATGTGCCCCAACTACCGCTGCGTCGATTTCCCCGCCTTCGACATCTGCAAGGACCGCACCGACGAGCAATATTCCATCGTCATCGCCGATCAGGTGCTGGAACATGTGCAGCGGCCGCTGGCGGCGGTGCAAAACATCCACGCCATGACCCGGTCCGGCGGCTGGGCGATGGTGGCGACACCGTTCCTGTTCCGGGTCCACGCCAGGCCGCACGACTACAACCGGTGGACCCCGGCCGGCCTCAAGCAGTTGATGGTCGAAGGCGGCTTTTCCGAAGCCAGCGTCAAGGTCCACGGCTGGGGCAACAAGGCCTGCGCCAGGGCCCATATCGGCGGCCCCGTCCGCGCCTACGGCCTGTGGCGCGATCTCAGCAACGACGAGGAATATCCGCTGATGGTCTGGGCCTTCGCGAAGAAGGAGAGCTGATCTCCCCCCCTCGCGGGGGAGATGGCCGGCAGGCCAGAGGGGGGCGCGAAGGATCGCCAGCCTTGCCTAATTCGCATACCGAGATTGGCCGAGGGGCTGCTGCCGTCGCTCGACAGGTCGGCGGGACAGCGCCCCCCTCTGCCCTGGCGGGCATCTCCCCCACGAGGGGGGAGATTGGCCAATCACCGCCGTCTCATCAACCGCGCATGCCGGCGCCAATACCACCACGCCAGGACGCGCTTCCTGAAACTGCGCTTCATCGCGGTCATGGTCTAAAGCCCCAGCAGCACGCGACGCTGGCCGGTGAGATCGCCGGGCGCGAGGTCGGTCTTGATGGTGCTGGCCGTGCCCTGGCGCTGTTCGAGCTCAGCCCGGATCGCCGCCTCGCGCGCCTGCACATCCTTGTCCTCGGCCGTCGGTGTCGGCGGCAGCGGCTTCAGTTGCGGTGGTTTTTGAAACAGGCACATGGTTCCAGCCTTCTCTTGTCCAGTCGTAGAGGAAAAAGTCTTCGCCGTTCTTGCCGTAGCCCGGCAGCAGGCAGCGTTGCGTCGCACCCAGCCAGCCAAGCCAGCGCAGCGCGAGATCATTGGCGGCCAGCGCCCGCGCCTCGACCCGCCAGGCGCCGCGCGCCGCCACTTGCCGGGCGAGCACGGTGTGAAAAAACTCGGTAATGCCGGGCACGCAGCGCTTCATGCGGCGCGTGCCCCAGCTCCAGGCGATCCACAACCCGCCGCGATGCTCGGCAGCGCCGAAGCCGGCCTCCGGGTTGCCGTCGAGCTCGGCGACATAGGCAAATCCCTGCAGCGCGGCGAGCGCCAGAAGCGCCGGCGACCACTGGTCGAGCTGGCAGTCGATCTCGGCCCGGTCCTCGGGGCGAAGGTTGGCGGCG
Source organism: Mesorhizobium waitakense (assembly GCF_056431085.1). Taxonomy (NCBI): domain Bacteria; kingdom Pseudomonadati; phylum Pseudomonadota; class Alphaproteobacteria; order Hyphomicrobiales; family Phyllobacteriaceae; genus Mesorhizobium; species Mesorhizobium waitakense. Next base: position 6,157 of record NZ_JBWKME010000202.1, read on the forward strand.
ATGTAGCTAAGGTCGCGCAAGGTGGCGGGGATGATGCGGACGGTCATGAGGAGCCCAGGGGCATGGGTGCGGTTCCCGCGTGCGGGCGGAGTCTCGAAGGCCCGCGCACTTGACCGGCCCCGTCGCCGGTGACCTACTTCGGACATCGAACACGCAGGCTACCGACGACTGGAGGAGACGGGAGAATGGACATTCGATCGACGCTGACGGAGCTAAGCGACGCCTTCAACGCGCACGATCTCGATCGCATCATGGCATTCTTTGCCGACGATTGCGTCCTGGAGATGCCGAGAGGGAGCATGCCTTGGGGCACGCGTTGCGAGGGCAAACGCGACGTACGCGACGCGCTGGCGACACGTTTCGAAGGCTTGCCCGATGTCCACTACGGCAACGGCCAACATTTTGCGGATGCGGCCGCCGATACCGGCATCTCGAAATGGACCCTCACAGGCACTACCCGCGAGGGTGTGAGAAAGGAAGTCCAAGGCTGCGACTTCTACACGTTTCGCGACGGCAAGGTGATCCGCAAGGATTCTTACTGGAAAATCGTGGAGTAAGCCACGAATTACGGTGACAGTGCACTATTCGCCGGTCGGGCACTTCGCCCTCACCTGAAAGCCCCCAGCGGATCGCTCTGCCCCGCCTGTCGCCGCGCGCTCCTGAACTCCGCCGGATCGACCATCGCCTCCCGCAGCATCATCACGCCATAGCGTGTCGCCGCCATCAGATCGTCGCGCAGTTTCACCACCTGGCCATCCCTGCGGTGATAGAGCCGGAACTCCTCGAACCAGGGCGCAAGCGTCGAGAACACCTTGAAGCGGCCGGATTGCATGCGGTCGAGCATCTCCATCAGCCCGGCCTCGACCGAGACAGAACCGTCCGGGAATTGCGCGTGGCGGGTCAGCATGTTCAGCCCGTGCGCGGCATATTGCCGGGCAAGCGCCACGCCCGCCCCTTCCAGCGTTTCGCGGCGGCCATCGCGCGGCCACGCCCAGGGCAGCCAGTCGCCCCATGGCTTCAGGGTCAGCGTCTGCATTGCCGGCGTCTGCTGCGAAGCGCGGCAGGCTTTTGCGACATAGACGACGTCGGCCTCCGTATCCCAGGCAAGCTCGACCGCGGCCGACGGATGGTCCCAGCCGAAATCGAGCGCCCCGATGCGCGGCCAGTAGCGCGCCAGCCGGAACGGCGCGCAGGCGATCAATTCCTCGGCCACCGGAAAGATGCGGCCGGAGCCCAGCACCGGAATGCCGCGAGCGCGCGCCTCCCGCTCGTGCGCCGGATAGGCGGCAACGATCGCGGCGCGTTCATGCGGTGAATAATGCTCGGCATCGTCGATGGTCATGAAGGTGACGTGACGGGTCATGGCGAGCCTTTGGAAAGCTTGGGTTCCTCCCCCATTCTTGATGGGGGAGAGGTGGCGCGGCGAAGCCGCGACGGAGAGGGGGAATGGCCCGGCCATTTGGATTGGAGGAACCTCATCACAGGCAGAGCCTACGAAGGTCCCCAAGTTCCGGCACTTGAAGGAAATCGGATGGGAGCGACGGGTGATATGAAGGATTGAGCCCGAGCGGGTCAATTTCCTGCGGCTCTAGGCTGAATCGACATTCATCGCATCCATAGCATGGCGCAAGCGATTTGA